>RZYB01000021.1 GCA_009930495.1 Deltaproteobacteria bacterium | reverse complement strand
GAGGCCGAGGCCGATCCGGCGTTGATGAGCACGACCACCGGACAGGTCACGTCCGAGGCCTGCCTGGACGCGTTTTCGTCCCGTCGACTTTTGGGATCGCGACCCTGGGTGTACACGATGAGCCCGTCGCGTAGAAAGGTGTCGGAAACCGAGATGGCCTGGTTCAGAAGACCGCCGGGATTGTTGCGCAGGTCCAGGACCACGCCCTTGAGTTCCTTGGTGGCCGTGTACTCCTTGAGCTTGTGGTGGAGATCGTCGGTGGTGTTGGCCTTGAAATCCGTCAGGCGGACATGGAGATAGCCCGGTTCCAGTTCCTTGGTCTTGACGCTGACCAAGGGAATGATGCCGCGCACGATGGTGATTTTTTCCGGAGCCTGGGCGTCCTTGTGCAGGATGGTCAGGGTCACGGGTTCACCCTTGGGTCCACGGATTTTGGACACCGCGTCTTCCAGGGAAATGTCCAGGGCCGATTGGCCGTTGATCTCCACGATGACGTCCCCGGCCTTGAGCCCGGCCTTGTCGGCCGGGGTGTCCTCGATGGGCGCGATGACGGTCAGGCGCTTGTCGCGGACGCCGATTTGGATGCCTATGCCCCCGAATTCGCCCTGGAATTCTTCCTGCATCATTTTGAATTTGTCGAGTTCGATGAAGGCCGAATGGGGGTCGATGGAGTTGAGCATGCCCTCGATGGCGCCGTGGATCAGATCCGCGCGCTGCACATCCTGGACATAGTTTTTTTCGATCAGGTCGAGAACCTGGCTGAATTGTTTGAGAGCCTGGTAATGATCCGTATCGCGAGCCTGGCTGGACGACGCGGTGACGCAGAGGCTGGCCAGAAGAATCATCGTGCCAAGGATATGGCTGAAACGCATGATGTCCTCCCTAAGGGAATGGCGGATATGATTTTGGTTCACGGGAGCGTGCCGAAGTTGTGCTTTGATCCGGGTTCTTCTGGTTTTACCCCGATTGTAACCATTTGAACGGATTAATGGCTTTCTGCCGAAAACGCAATTCGAAATACAGTCCCGGGCCCTGGGCCTTGGGGTAGAATCCACAGACGCCGATTTGATCGCCCTGGTTGACCTCGCGGCCCACGGGCACGGGGGCGTCGGAAAGAAACGCGTACAGCGAGTAGTAGTCCTCGCCGTGAAAGACAACGACAACCTGCCCGAATCCGCGCAATTGATCGTTGTGCACGACCTTGCCCCAGGACACGCTGCGGACCGGCGCGCCCGGTTCCAGGGCCATGCCAAGGCCGTTGCAGGGCGGATTGCTCCCCGGGGCGTAACGGACCACGACCTTGCCCCTGGCGGGCCAGGGCAATTTGCCGCCTTGGCCGGAGATTCGCTTGGACGCCTGCAGGCTGATTTCGTGGCGCAGGGTCGCGATGGAGTCCAGGAGGCTTTTCACCATTTTTTCATCCTGGGCCCTCCTGGCGCGGACGTCCTTGATCTGGGCCTCGTAGCTGGACTTTTTTTTCTGGAGGGCGGCCTTGGAGTCCTCGATTTTGACCTGATGCGCCGCGAGCTTGGCGGCCGCCTCGTCCAGGGTGGATTGCTCGTCGGCCACGATCTGGCTTTGGCGCTCGATTTCCTCGCGCATGGCTTGGGCCTCGCGGTACAGGGCCGACAGCCATTCGGCCTTGCGGTTGGCCTCGGCCCAAGTCGCGGCCGAGGGGAATCCGTCTTCCCTCGCCTTGAGGTAGATGGGCCAGAGGCTTTGGATCAATTCGGACAATCGGGCGCTGGCCGCGTCGCGCTCGGCCAGCAGGCTTGCGAGCCGGGCGGTGCTCTCGGCCTGTTTTTTTTCGAGAGCCTTGGACTCGGATTCCAGCCTGTCCAGGGCGGCCGCCGCGTCCATGACGGATTTTTCCAGCTTGGCCAGGTCCTTGTGCAGGGTCCTTTCCTTGGCCGTCAGGGTTTGGATGGATTTTTTGCGCTCGGCTAGTTCCGAATTCTTGCGGGCCACTTCCTCTTTCAGGGACGCCGCCGTGACCATCGTCGCGACAAGGCAAAAGACGATGGCAAGTCCGAAAATGCGGTATATGGCACGGGATGTGGGGCGGTCCATGGGCCTGGGGATGATGCTTTTTCCGGCCCAGGTCAAGGCTTGGCTAGGGCAGGAAGACCGCCAGGGGGCAGTCGTCGCAGTGGCCACGTTTCTTGGCGCACCACGTTTTGGCGGTACGCACGACAAGGGCGTGGAATTCATTGAACAGGCGGGTGTCGGGAGGCAGCACGTCCATGAAAAAGGCGCGGAGCTCGGCGTAACCAATGTCCTCGGGTACCAGCATGTGCCGGTTCAGGATGCGCCGGGTATAGGCGTCGACCACGAAACTTGGGTGGTCCAGGGCGTAGAGCAGGATGGAGTCGGCCGTCTCCGGCCCGATACCCGAAACGCCGAGCAGATCCTCGCGCAGGGAGGCGGTGTCTTGGGCTTTGAGGCGTTCCAGGTCCAGGTCGGCGTGGTCATCGAGAAAAGCAAGAAAGTTGCGGACCCGTTTGGCCTTGACCCGGTACGACCCGGATGGGCGGATCAGCTCGGCCAGCTCCGTCTCGGGCAGGGCGGCCAGCGCCCTGGCGTCGAGCAGATCCTGGTCACGCAGGTTGGCCATGGCCTTTTCGACATTGGACCAGTTCGTGTTCTGGGTCAGGATGGCGCCCAGGGCGATTTCGATGGGCGTCTGTCCCGGCCACCATTTGCTGGGGCCAAGGGCATCGAGCATGGTCCCGTAATAGGCGAGAAGCAGGTCCTGGCGATCCACGTTTTGTTCCCGATCAAGCCCGGAAAACGAGCCGGGCCCATTCCTGGGAATGGGAAATTTCAGGTTTGGGCAGGCCCTGGTCCATGTAGGCCGCCGCGACCCTGTCGGCCTGTTCGCGCAGGATGCCTGACAGGACCAGGATTCCGGGACGTTTCAGGCGGGCGGTGATGGCCTCGGCCATGTCCATGAGCGGGTTGGCCAGGATATTGGCCAGGATACAGTCGAAACGACGGGTGGCGGCGACGGCGTCGATGCCGCCCACGCCAAGCTCGAGTTCCGTTTCGACCTGGTTCAGGGCCGCGTTTTCGTGGGCGTTGTCGATGGCCACGGGATCGATGTCCAGACCCAGGCCGCTCAGGCCGAGCTTGATCGCGGCGATGCCCAAAATGCCCGAGCCGGTGCCCAGATCCAGGAAGGTCTGGCCGGCGCGGAGTGTTCCGCTGGCGGCAAGTTGGTCCAGGGCTTCCAGACACAGGGCCGTGGTTTGGTGATGGCCGGTGCCAAAGGCCATCTTGGGCTCGATGAGGATGGGCTGGGCCGTCTGGGGCGAGTCGGCCATCCAGGACGGCAGGACAACGAAGCGCGCGCCGATGTGGATGGGCGTGAAGTACTGCTTCCAGGCGCTGGTCCAGTCCGCGTTGTCGACGCTGTCCGAGGTCGCGACCAGGGTGGGACAGGCCTCGTGGAGCGCGGCCTCGACCTCGGCCGATTGCTCGGGGCGGTCGAAATGAACGACCACGCGGCGGTGGCCATCGACCAGGCCGTCGTCCCGCCACCCCCAGGGGGTGTGCAAAAAGAGAAGGCCGGTGACGAGATCGTCGTGGTCCGGAGCGAAAACAAGGGTCAAGCGGGAGAGTTTAGCGTTCATTGGTTCTGGCCTGATAACGGGACATGGACCGTTCGAGTTTGCGGCTGAAGGCGGTCAGGGCCCAGCAGATGATGAAATACAGAAGGGCGATGGTCAAAAAGATTTCCATGGGCGCCTTCATGGTCCGGGTGTAGATGTGACGGGCGGACAGGGTCAGCTCGTTCACGTTGATGATCATGGCCAGGGACGTGTCCTTGGTCAGGGACACGAACTGGTTGACAAAGGACGGGATCATGTTGCGCAGGGCCTGGGGCAGAATGACGTGGGCCATGGCCTGGGTTCGGGACAGACCCGAGCCACGGGCCGCCTCCATTTGGCCCTTGGGCAGGGCCTGGACTCCGGCCCGCACGATTTCGGCCACGTAGGCGCCGGTAAAGACAATGAAGGCCGCGATGGCGCTTTCTGTTTCCGGCACGGAGTGTCCCATGAGGATGGGCGCGAAGAAGTAGAACCAGAAAATGACCATGAGCAAGGGCGTGCCGCGGATGACCTCGATATAGAAAAGAGCCGGCCAGGACAGCCAGCGGCGTTTGGACAGGCGCATCAGGCCAACGGCCAGACCGATCCAAAAGGCGCCAAAAATGCCGATAATGGCCATGATGATGCTCATGGCGAGGCCGCCCAGGGGGCCCTGGGGATAGGCGCCCACGAGGAGGTAGTCGAAGTTTTTCCAGACCACGCCCCAATTGGAGAAGAGGCCGACAAACCAGGTGATGAAAGTATCCATGCCCGCCTCCTACCGACTGCCCACGCGCAGATAGTGTTTGTTGTACATGTTGATGGCCAGGGACACGATGAGCGACAGGGACAGATACATGAGCGTCGAGACCGTGAACGCCTCGAAGCCGTGGAAGGTGTGCGCCTCGACCTGACGGGCCATGTAGGTCAGCTCCATGACGCCGATGGTCATGGCCAGCGAGGAATTCTTGATCAGGTTCAAAAACTGGCTGATGAGCGGCGGAATGATGATCCGAAACGCCTGGGGCAGGATGACATGGCCCATGGCCTGGAGAAAGGTCAGGCCCGTGGCGCGGGAGGCCTCGAGCTGGGTCCTGGGGATGGACAGGATGCCCGAGCGCAGTTCCTCGGCGATGAAGGCAGCGGTGTAGGTGGTCAGGGCGATGACGCCGGTGGCGAATTCGATGTTCTGTTTATACAGCCACTCCTTGAAGAATTCCGGCAAGAGGGGATCGGAGCCGAAATACCAGAAGAAAATCTGGACCACCAGGGGGGTGTTGCGGAAGACTTCGATATAGGCGGCCGCGGCCCATTCCAGGGGCTTGCTGCGGGACAGGCGCATGGTCGTGAGCAGCGTGCCCAGGATCAGGGCCAGAACGATGGACAGGCCGGATAGCTGGAGGGTCACGGACAGACCGTCCAGGAACCATTGCCCGTATTCGCCGGAAAAAATGAGGGACCAGTTGAATGTGTACTTCATGTGTGCCTGCGCGGGGTCTCGGAGGGGTCGGGAAAAAAGTGGCCGGCACTAGGGCCGGCCACCATCATGATGCGATTTCGTGGCTTACGGCCAGATTTCCATGGTCCATTCCAGGGGAATGGGGAACTTGGTCGTCGGGCCGAACCATTTGTCGTAAAGTTTCTGGTATTCGCCGGAATTCCACATTTCCATCAACGTCACGTTGACGAAGTCACGGAAGTCGGAATCATTTTCGGGCAGACCGATGCCATAGGGTTCGGCCGCGATGTCCTCGCCAACCACGGCGTAGTTCTCGGGATTGTCGTCGGAGTTGCGGATGCCGAGCAGGATGGGGGCGTCGGTGGTCACGGCCACGACCTTGCCCTGCTTCATGGCCAAAAAGGCCTCGGGATAGGTTTCAAAGGACACGACATCGCAAGCGGGCTGGGCCTTTTTGACGTTCTGTTCGGACGTGGACCCCTTGGCCGAGCCAACCTTCTTGCCGGCCAGATCGGCCACGGACTTGATGCCCGAGTCTTTCTTGACCAGCAGCTTCTGGGCCGCCGGGAAATAGGTGATGGAAAAATCGACCTTGTCCTCGCGTTCGATCTTGTGGGTCATGGTGGCGGCGATGAGGTCGATACCGCCCTGTTCCAGCATGGGGATGCGGGTGGCCGAGGTCACGGACTTGACTTCCAGCTTCACGCCGAGCTTGGCGGCCAGGGCGGCGCAGAGATCCACCTCGAAGCCCACCAGCTGGTTGGAGTTCTCGTCCACGTAGCCAAAGGGTGGCTGGGAGTCCTTCACGCCGGCGATCAGCGCGCCGCGCTTCTTGATGTCGTCCAGCTTGCCGGCGTTGGCGCTGGGCAATCCCAGGACAAGCACGGCCGCCACCAGCAGGGCCATCGTTTTCCACATTTTTGTCATGACAATCTCCTCAAGGTTGAACGTTATGGGCTAGAGAATTTCTCTCAAGAACGCCTTGGTCCGCTCGTGTTCGGGGCTCGTGAAGAAATGGTCCGGGGTGCCCCGTTCCAGGATTTCTCCGTGATCCATGAAGATAATGCGGTCGGCCACCTCGCGGGCAAAGCCCATTTCGTGGGTGACGCAGAGCATGGTCATGCCCTCGCGGGCCAGATCCTTCATGACGTTGAGGACTTCGTTGATCATTTCCGGGTCCAGGGCCGATGTTGGTTCGTCGAAAAGCATGATCTTGGGCTTCATGGCCAGGGCCCGGGCGATGGCCACGCGTTGCTGCTGGCCGCCGGACAGTTCCACCGGGTATTTGTGAGCCTGGTTGCCGATGCCGACACGTTCTAGCAAGCGCAGTGCCGTGGCCTCGGCTTCGTCCTTGGCGATTTTTTTGACCTTGATGGGGGCCAGGGTGATGTTCTTGAGGACGGTCAGGTGCGGGTAGAGATTGAACTGCTGGAAAACAATGCCGATTTCCGCGCGCAGGGCGTTTATGTCCTGGTCCTTGATGTTTTGGCCATTGATGACGATTTCCCCCTGATCCACCTCTTCCAGACGGTTCACGCAACGGACCAGGGTCGATTTGCCGGAGCCGCTGGGGCCGCAGATGACCAGGACTTCGCCTTGCTCCACGGTTTCGTTGATATTCTTGAGGACATGAAAGTCCCCGTACCATTTATTGATATTGCGAAATTCAATCATGGGCATGCGGGAATCCTGTCGCGAAGAGGGGTTGGTGCGGAATGCGCGGCGGCCCGGATAGAGCAGCCACGGTCCGCCTTCCTATTTGGATGTGGCGTTTTTGTCAAACAGCCGCACGGAATTTTCAGTATCCCGAGGAGTTATGTCCTTGATTTTGAATAAACCGCGGAAAGGTGGGGGTTCGGAAGAAGGATGGTCGATCCCATGTGGGTGAACGGAATGCGCCCAATCCGTGGCGCCGCGCCACGACGCCACGGATTGGAGATTGACGATTTTGTGAATCAGTTTTGGGACAGGATGGTATCCAGGGCCGTGACAAAGGCATCCAGTTCGGCCTGGGTGATGATCAGCGGCGGGAGCAGGCGCAGTACTTTGTCCTGGGTCAGGTTGAGGATGAAGCCCTTGTCGAGCAACGCCGACCAGACCTCGGCGCCGGGATGGGTCAATTCGATGCCGATCATGAGGCCATGCACCCGGACGGCGGCGATGTGCCCGGGATGCTTGGCCTGGAGGCCGTCCAGGCGCTCGCGCAGCCAGGTTCCCAGCCGCGCGGCCCGGTCGCAGAGATTGTCGCGGGCCATGATGTCCAGCACCTTGGCCGCCACGGCCGCGACCAGCGCGTTGCCGCCAAAGGTCGTGCCGTGACTGCCCGGAGGAAATCCCTTGGAGACATCCTCGGTGCACATGACCGCGCCGATGGGCAGGCCGCCGGCCAGGCCCTTGGCCACGGTGACGACGTCGGGCTTCAGGCCCGGATGCTGATGGGCCCAGAACTTGCCGGTCCGGCCCATGCCGGTCTGGATTTCGTCGATCATGAGCAGCACGCCGCGCCGGGAACACAGGTCGGCCAGCCCCAGGGCATAGTTCTCGGGCAGGGGAATGATGCCGCCCTCGCCCTGGATCATCTCCACCAGGACGGCCGCCGTGCGATCGGACATGGCCGCCTCCATGGCCGTCAGGTCGCCGAAGGGCACGGTGACAAAGCCCTGGGGCAGGGGCCCGAAATGGGTCTTGATCTTGTCTTGGCCCGTGGCGGTCAGGGTGGCCAGGGTGCGGCCATGGAAGGAACCGGTCAGGGTCAGGATTTCGTAGCGGTCTTCGCCACGGCCCTCGCGCATGAAACGGCGGGCCAGCTTGATGGCCCCTTCGTTGGCCTCGGCGCCGGAATTGCAAAAAAAGACGCGATCCAGGTGGCAGGTGGCCAGGAGTTTCCGGGCCAGGACGATCTGCTCTTCCTGGTAGAACAGGTTGGAGACATGGATCAATTTTTTGGCCTGGGCCGTGATGGTCTCGACCAGCTCGGGGTGGGAGTGACCCAGCCCGCAGACCGCGATGCCGGCCAGAAGGTCCGTGTATTCACGGCCTTCCGGGGAATAGAGCTTGGTGCCTTCTCCCCGGGCGATGGCCAGGGGATAACGCGCGTAGGTCGGGCAGAGGCTTGATGCGGCTCCGGCCTTGATGTCCTCGGTTTTCATATCTGGAACTCCTTGCGACGGATTGTTCAGGATTTGCCGGTATGGCCGAAGCCGCCGGCGCCACGACTGGTATCCGAAAGGGTGTCCACGGGCACGATTTCGGCTTGAACGATGGGTTGAAACACAAGCTGCGCGATGCGCTGGCCCCGGGTCACGGTTCGGAGCCGGTCCGAAGTGTTGAGCAGGCTGACCACGATTTCGCCCCGGTAGTCCGGGTCGATGACACCCACGCCCTGGCTGACGACCAAACCTTCCTTGGTGCCCAGGCCGCTTCGGGAATAGACAAAGCCGGCCACTCCCGGCATCGTGCACTCCATGGCCACCCCGCTGGGAAAGGCGTGGCGCGTGCCGGGTGGCAGGTGGATTTCCGTCTCGTCCATGCAGGCCCGCAGGTCGATACCGGCCGAGCCCGGCGTGGCGTAGGCGAATGTCTCCGCGTTGCACAGCGGCGAGAGAAACCGGATTTTGACCGGCATGGCAATGTTTCCGGAACGAGGATTCATTTTTACTCCAGGGTCTGATAAAGACTGCAATCACTTCCGGTGGTTCATGACCGGATGTCCTCTCCCGCGCGGGGGCGGGGGCAGATAATTCGCAACAAGAAGGAGGGTTCGATGCAACCGCTTCATGTCTATACCGTGGTGCCCAAGCTGCCTGAAAAGCTCGCGCCCCTGAAGGCCTTGGCCGCCAATCTGTATTTTTCCTGGCAGCATGAAATCGAGGAATTTTTCGCGCAAATGGACCGGGATCTGTGGGAGCGGAGCGAGCACAACCCTGTCTGGTTCCTGAATCATCTCCCCCAGGCCACCCTCGAGGACCTGGCCGACGATGAATTCTTTCTGGATCGCCTGTCAACTATCTCGGCGTCCTTTGAAAAATACCGGGCCAAGCGCGCGCCCCTGTCCGGTCTGGAGGGGCCCGATTCCGGGGCCGTGATCGCCTACTTCAGCGCCGAATACGGCATCGCCCAGTGTCTGCCGGTCTATTCGGGGGGGCTGGGCATTCTGGCGGGCGACCATCTCAAGGCCGCCAGCGATCTGAACATCCCCCTGGTCGGGGTGGGGTTGTGTTACCAGCATGGCTATTTCCGGCAGTACCTGACCCACGACGGCTGGCAGCAGGAGCGGTATCAGGCCAACGATTTCGAGCAGATGCCCCTGACGCCGGTTCTGGACCGGGATGGCCAGCCCCTCAAAATCCGGATCATGATGCAGGGCAGGCCTCTTTTTTTCCGGGTCTGGCAGGCGGATGTCGGACGTATCCCGCTGTACCTGATGGACACCAACATTGCCGAGAACACTCCGGAGCGCCGCGAAATCACGTCCCAGCTGTATGGCGGCGATCTGGAAATGCGCATCATGCAGGAATTCTTGCTGGGCATCGGCGGGATCAAGGCCCTGGGGGCCATGGGGATCAACCCCCGGGTTATCCACATGAACGAGGGCCATTCGGCCTTTGCCGGCCTGGAACGCATCCGGGCCCTGATCCATGAACGGCATCTGTCTTTCGAGGCCGCCATGGAGCTGGTGGCCCAGAGTTCGGTTTTCACCACCCACACGCCGGTTCCGGCCGGCAATGATCGCTTCCCGGCCGAACTCATGGCCAAGTATTTCCAGGAATACGCCACGGACCTGAATCTGGCCTGGAAGGTTTTCTTGTCCCTGGGACGGGAGAACCCCCACGACGACACCGAGACGTTTTGCATGACCGTCCTGGCCCTGCGCCTGTCCCGTTTCAACAACGGCGTCAGCCTTCTGCATGGCAAGGTTTCCCGGCGGATGTGGTCCAAGGTCTGGCCTCAATTTCCCGAGGAGGACGTGCCCATTTCCTCGGTCACCAACGGCATTCATTTTCCAACCTGGGTCGCGCCGGACATGAGCGTGCTTTATGACCGCTTTCTCGGCCCGTCCTGGCGCGAGGACCCGGACTGTGAACGCGTCGGCGAGAAATTCGCCACCATCCCGGAAATCGAGCTGTGGCGGACCCACGAGCGTCTGCGCGAGCGCCTGGTGGATTTCGTGCGCCGCCGGTTGCGCCAGCAGATCATGTCCAGGGGCGGGCGAAGCTGGGAACTGGAAGTGGCCGACAATGTCCTCAACCCCGAGACCCTGACCATTGGCTTCGCGCGGCGCTTCGCTTCGTACAAGCGGGCCTATCTGCTGCTGCGGGACAAGGAACGGCTGCGGCGCATGGTCGGCAACGCCTCCCGGCCGGTGCAGTTCGTTTTCGCCGGCAAGGCCCATCCCCGTGACAACGAGGGCAAGAAGATCATCCAGGATCTGGTCAGCCTGTGCCAGTCCGAGGAATGTCGCGCGTCCATGGTGTTTCTGGAGGATTATGACATGAACGTGGCCCGTTATCTGGTCCAGGGCTGCGATGTCTGGCTGAACAATCCGCGGCGGCCGTTGGAGGCCTGTGGCACCAGTGGCATGAAGGCCATGGCCAATGGCGTGCTCAACCTGAGCACCCTGGACGGGTGGTGGGACGAGGCCTGGAGCCCGGACAACAGCGTGGGCTGGGCCATTGGCAACGCCGAGGAATACGACGACGTGGAGTACCAGGATTTCGTGGAGAGCCAGACGCTTTACAACATTCTGGAAAAGGACGTCGTGCCGCTGTTTTACGAGCGCACCCACGGCTCCTTTCCCCGGCCCTGGGTGCAGAAGATGAAGCAGGCCCTGAGCGTCCTGGGCCCGGTCTTCAATGGCCACCGGATGGTCGAGGAATACGCCAAGCGCGCCTATCTCCCGTCCAACATCAGCTACTCCAAGCTCGCGGCCGACCAGTACCGTCCGGTGACGGATCTGGCCGAATGGCGCTTGAACCTGCTTACCCATTGGAGCGGCCTCCGGGTGCGCAACGTGCAGAGCAACACGACCACCGAGATGTTCGTGGGCGAGAATCTGGAAGTCAGCGCCGAAGTGCTCGTGGAGGGACTGGGCATCGAGGATATCCACGTCGAGATTTACACCGGACCGCTGGATCATACCGGGCATTTCATGTCCCGCTCGACCTACATCATGGTTCCGGAAGAACGCACGGTCGACGGCTGGTATGTGTATCGCGGCCAGGCCACGCCCTTGGCCACGGGCAAGTTCGGATTCACCGTGCGTATCCTGCCGCACCATCCCCTGCTGCGGGACGCCCACAGCCTGGGGCTTATTTGTTGGGCGGACCAGCCGGACGCGGTTGTTTCCGGGGTCTGACGATGGCCAGGAACGTGGATCGGGCCGATGTGGTCCTGGCGGCGCGGGGATTGGCCGAGAGCCAGGAAAAGGCCACGCGCCTGATCATGGCCGGGCAGGTGTATCTGGTCCGGGCCGGAGCGCGGACGCTCGTGGCCAAGCCTGGGCAGCAGATCGCGGCCTCGGCCGATCTGGAAGTGAAGGACCAGGAGCGGTTTGTCTCGCGCGGCGGGTACAAGCTCCTCTCGGCCCTTGCCCATTTTAACGTGGACGTGGCCGGGATGGTCGCCCTGGACGCCGGGGCGTCCACCGGGGGCTTCACCGATTGTCTGCTGCAGTTCGGGGCGGCGCGGGTCTATGCCGTGGACGTCGGGCATGGCCAGCTCCACTGGAAGCTGGTCCAGGACCCGCGCGTGATCAATCTGGAGCGGGTCAACCTGCGACACGCCGGGCCGGACTTGCTGCCCGAGCCGGTGGATTTGGTCGTGGCCGATTGCTCGTTCATTTCGCTTAAGCTCATCCTGCCGCCCTGTCTGCGGTTTTTGAAGCCCGGCGGCCTGATCCTGGCCCTGGTCAAGCCGCAGTTCGAGCTCGGCCCCGAGCACGCGGTCAAGGGCGTGGTCCGGTCCGAGGAGTTGCAGCTTCGGGCCGTGGCCGAGATCGAGGCCTTTGCCCGGACCGAGCTCGGCCTGACGCCCAAGGGCGTGGTCGCGGCCGGCATCAAGGGCCCCAAGGGCAATCAGGAGTACGTTCTCCAGTTGTCGAACTGAACCGGGCTTTGCCAACATGGCCGCTTCCGGCTACAAGCCCCGTGCATTGTCTCACCTCAACCCTCATTGATTTCATGCCCGACAGATTTCTGACCGAAAAACGCAAGCTTCGTCTGCGCGAGGTGTTGGCCCGGCGCCAGCCCGATTTGACCCTGGTTCTGAACAACATCCACGATCCGCACAACGTGGCCGCCATCCTGCGCAGTTGTGACGCCTTTGGCGTGTTCGGCGTGCATCTTTATTATACCAAGGAAACGTTTCCGGCCCTGGCCAACAGCTCCTCGGGGTCGGCCAAGAAATGGGTCGAGCTTCGCCGCCATCGCGAACCCGGTCCCATGATCGCGTCCCTGCGCGACCAAGGCATGCAGATCGTCGGCACGGGCTTCGGACCCACGGCCAAGTCGCTCATGGACTGGGATTTCACCCGGCCCACGGCCATCATTCTCGGCAACGAGCATCGTGGCATGGATCCGGACGTCAAGGTCCACGTGCCGGACGAGTTGTATATTCCCATGTTCGGCATGGTGCAGAGTCTGAACGTGTCCGTGGCCGCAGCGACCATCCTTTACGAGGCCATGCGTCAGCGTCGGGCCGCCGGCATGTACGACGCGAGCGCCTTGTCCGAGGAGCGGCGCGAGGCGGTTTACGCCGACTGGTGCAAGCGCGGGAAGGATTATTAGCGGCCGATGGCCGGGAGGACACATGGCGGGCAACACATTTGGCGTGGTGTTTCGGTTGACGACGTTTGGCGAGTCCCACGGTCCGGCCCTGGGCGGGATCATCGACGGCTGTCCGGCCGGGATCGAGATCGACGAGGCCCTGATCCAGGCCGAGCTGGACAGGCGCCGGCCCGGTCTGGGCGGAATCGCGACCACGGCCCGCAAGGAACCCGACGCCATCAGGCTGTTGTCCGGGGTGTTCGAGGGACGAACCACGGGCACGTCCATCGGTTTCGTCGTCGAGAACACGGACCAGCGTTCCCGCGACTACGGGAGCCTCAAGGATGTTTTTCGACCGGGCCATGGCGACCTGACCTATCAGGCCAAGTTCGGCCTGCGCGATTATCGCGGCGGGGGGCGTTCCTCGGGCCGGGAAACCGTGTCCCGCGTGGCCGGTGGCGCCGTGGCCGGGGCGTTTTTGCGCACGGTCGGGCTGAAGGTCCGGGCGGCGACCATCGAGTTGGGCGGCATCGCGGCCACGGGTCGGGATTTTGCCGGGGCCCAGGACCGGCCCTTTTTCTCGGCCGACACCGATGTGATCGATTCCTGGCACGAGCGGGTGCGGGAGGTGGTGGCCATGGGCGATACCTTGGGCGGCATCGTCGAAGTTCGGGCCACGGGGGTTCCGGTTGGTCTGGGCGAGCCGGTTTTCGACAAGCTCGATGCCCGGTTGGCCTCGGCCTTGATGAGCGTCGGGGCGGTCAAGGGCGTGGAGATCGGGTCTGGATTTGACGCGGCCCGCATGCTGGGCAGCGCCAACAACGACCCCATGACCGCGATCGGTTTTGCCTCCAACAATTCCGGCGGCATCCTGGCCGGAATATCCAGCGGCCAGGACATCGTGGTCCGGGCCGCCATCAAGCCCATTCCGTCCATTGCCCAGGAGCAACGCACCGTGGACCGTTTCGGTCGCGAGACGACCATCCGCGTTGGCGGGCGTCACGACATCTGCGCCATTCCGCGCGTGGTGCCCGTGCTGGCGGCCATGGTCCGCCTGGTCCTGGCCGACATGGTCCTGTTGCAGCGGCGCATGACGGGGTCTGGCGGATGAGCGCGTCCATGGGCTTTGTCTTCAAGAAAGCCCTGGCCATGTCCATCATGCCCCTGTCCGTGTGCTTGCTGCTCATGGGGTTGGGCCTGCTTTATATCCTGCTGCGCCGTCCCCGCGAGGCCCTGGCTCCCTTTACCATCGCGGCCCTGCTCCTGTACGCGTTTTCCCTGAATACCGTGGCCGCCTACATGATCAGGCCCCTGGAGCGGGTTTATCCGGTCCTGGATCTGGCCAGTCCGGATCTGGCCGCGACCGACGTGAAATGGATCGTGGTTCTGGGTTGTGGCCACTGGACGGACCGAACCCTGACGCCGGCGGCCATGCTCGACGAAAGCGCCCTGTTTCGGCTGGTCGAGGGCGTGCGCGTGGCCCAGCGGTTTCCCCGCGCCGTGCTGATTTTAAGCGGCGGCTCGTACCGCGACGAGCAGCCGAACGCCCAGGTCATGGCCGCGGCCGTGGCCGGACTCGGTTTTGATCCGGCCCGCATTCTGCTGGAAAGCCAATCCCTGGACACCCAGGACGAGGCCGTGCTGATCAAGAACATGGTCGGCGCCGATCCCTTTGTCCTGGTCACCTCGGCGGCGCACATGCTCCGGGCCGTGAAGCTGTTCGAGAATCAGGGCCTGAATCCCATTCCCGCGCCGGCCCATTTCCGGGCCAAGGGCGAGCCCGAATATCTCCTGCCGTATCCCGGCAATATCCTGACCTGCACCCAGGCCGCGCACGAATATCTGGGGCTGGCCTGGTCCTTCCTGCTGGGGCGCGTGTCCCCCGACAGTCCGTGATCGACATCCTGCCCACCCTGGCCCTGTGTACCCGCCATGCCAATCCGGACCGGGAGCGGGTCCGGCTGTGGTCCCTGGTTCTGTCGGCGCGCCGTTTCCTGAACCGGATCGAAACCGGCCCCCGGCTGGTGGTGGCTCCGGCCCTGGCGTCCCTGGCCGTGGCCGAGATCCTGGCCTACGAGGGGGAAAACCGCCCCCGGCGGCAGACGGTCGTTCCGGCCGGCGATGTCCGCGTTGTTCTGCTGCCGCTTGTCCTGTTCGTGCTTTCGGGCGTGGTGGTCGATGGTCTGGGGCTGGGCGCGCGCCTGGATTGGGAGCGGGCCGGTCTGGCCGACGCGGGGCTGATCCGGGCCGGGCAGTGGTGGCGGTGCGTCACCGCCCTGTTCCTGCACGCCGATGCCGGGCATCTGGCCTCCAATGCCGCCGCCCTGGGCGTATTGGCGTCACTCGTGGCCCGTCGCTTGGGTGCGGGCTTGGCCTGGGGGCTTTTTGTCGCATCCGGGAGCGTCGGCAACGCCCTCAATGCCTGGGCGCAGTCCGCGACGCATCTGAGCCTGGGCGCGTCCACGGGGGTGTTCGGATTGGTCGGGGTCCTGGCTGCGGGAGCAGCCTGGCTGGGGCATGGACAGCGCCCGCAGGCAATTTTGCTCGTCCTGGGTTTTGGCTTCGGCTTCCTGGCGTTGCTGGGCGCGGGCGAGGGGGAAACCAGGGTCGATTTGGGGGCGCATTTGTTCGGGCTGGTGGCGGGCCTCGGGCTTGGGTGCGCCGTGGGCCCCTGGTACGGGCGAGGTTTTCGTTCCGTGGCCGGGAACGTCGTGGCCGCCGTGGTGGCCGGGGGGATGGCGCTTGGCGCGTGGTGGCTGGCGCTGACCGCTTGAGGCGGCGTCCAGGGGGCGCGGTCTTGACGGCTGGGGCAGCGTGTTTATGTAGATCCCCATACAACGAAGGGAGGTACAGTGTATGGTCATTGATTTCAGTACATATTACGATTTACCACGAAGCATGGATTCTTTTTTCGAGGAGCTGTGGAAGCCAAGTTCCCTGAGTCAGCGTCGCATGGCCTACCCTCCGGTCAATATCAGCGAAGACACGGAAAACATCATTGTCATGTCGGAAATTCCGGGTATGGACACGGGCGACATAGAACTGACCTTGAACGAGAAAAGTTTGACCATCAAGGGCTCCAAAAAAAGCGAAGTTGGCAATTACTACAGGCAGGAACGGCCCACCGGGAATTTCCAACGGATCGTCAATTTGAATATTCCGGTGCAAACCGACGCGGTCACGGCCTCCATGAAGGACGGCGTGCTCAGGGTCGTGCTGCCCAAGGCCAAGGAATGCCGGCCCGTGACCATTGCCATCGATGCCCAGTGACCGTCATGTTTTCAGGAGGTGACGCCATGACAAACGATGTGGAAAAGAAAACCGTGACCGCCCTGCCCAAGTTCAGACCGAATACGGACGTGGTCGAACGGGAAGACGGTTTTTATATTTTTGTCGACATGCCCGGCGTGGGCAAGGATGATCTGTCCATCGACCTGCGCGAGAACGAATTGGAAATCCGGGGCCGGGTCATGTACCCCCGGCAGGAAAACGCCAAGGCCCTGCACGTGGAATTCGGCGACGGCGAGTATGTGCGCGCCTTCACCATTTCCGATGGCGTCGATCGCGCGGGCATCCGCGCCAATCTGAAGAAGGGCCTGCTGGAGCTGTTTTTGCCCAAGGCCGCGCGGTTCAAGCCCCGGCGGATCGAAATTCAGGCTGGATAGCCCGTTTCGCAAACGGTTGCCCAAGCCCGGTTTATCCGGGCTTTTTTGTTTGTGCGCCGGGCCGGTGGCCCGCGCCGCGCATTGACAAAAAGAGCTTCTTCACGAATCAAACCAGTTTTGGCGCAGTCGCGCCTGTCATGGATTTGGAGGTGCTCATGCCCATCGTGCTCATAGCCGATGATTCCCTTTTTCAGCGATGGACCCTGACCAAGATCGTCAAGGGCGACGGCGTGGAGATCCTGGAGGCCTCGACCGGCCGGCAGTGTCTGGAGATGCTGCGTGCCAGGAAGCCCGACGTGGCCCTGCTCGATCTGAACATGCCCGACCTGTCCGGCCTGGATGTCCTGCGCGCGGCCCAGGCCGAGGGCCTGCCCACGCCCATTGTCGTCATCACGGCCGACACCCAGGATTCGACCCGCGAACTGTGCCGCGCCGCCGGTGTCGCCAAGGTGCTGCCCAAGCCTCCCAAGGACGGGGATATTCGGGACGCCCTGCGGGAGTTGGTGGGCCTTTGTTCATGAACGGCGCCGCGTCTTCCATTTCCGAGATCCAGCACGACGTGCTGCGCGAGTTGATCAACATCGGGATCGGCAACGCCGCCGGCGTCCTCAACCAGATGGTTGGCGCCCATGTCACGCTGCGGGTGCCCCAGGTCGAGATTTTGTCCCCGACCGAATTGCTCCAGCAAACCAGTTCTTGCGGCTGGGGGCGGAGCGTGGTCATCCACATCGCTTTTGGCGGTTCCTTCGAGGGCCTCGCGGCCCTGGTTTTTTCGCCACAAAGCGCGACCACTCTTTTTTCCCTGCTGGTCGGGCAGGAGGATTTCGGTCTGGACATGGATTCCCTGCGCGTCGGCACCCTGCAAGAGGTCGGGAACATCGTGCTGAACGGGGTCATGGGAGCCATCGGCAACATGCTGAGCGAGCACATCGAATACATGCCGCCGGATTATTCCGAGGACGACGTGGCCAGTATCCTTCCCAGGGACGTCGGAAGCGTGATCATTTTTGTCCGCGCCAATTTCCTCATTCAGGAGCACCTCGTCGAGGGCGAAGTGCTCATCTTTTTCAATACCACCACCCTGCTGGAGCTTCTCAAGAAAATCGATGCCCGGCTCGAACCGTGCTGATCGGGACCGCGTCAGGAGAAGCATGGATTTCGACGCCGAAATGTTGGGAGTGTTTGTCGCCAGCTGCCAGGAGCAGCTCGCGGACATCGAGAGTCATGTCCTGACCCTGGAGCGTGGCGACGGGATCGGGTGCGTGGACGCCATTTTTCGGGCGGCCCATTCCATCAAGGCCGACGCCGCGGCCATGGGATTGGCTCGATTGGCCGACTTTGCCCATGCCGTCGAGGATGTCCTGCATCTTGTGCGCGCCGGCCGTCTGGATGTTTCCACCCCGTTGATCGAGGCGTTGCTCGCCGCCTTTGACAGCTTGCGGCGCATGGCCCTGGACCCGGCGCGCCAGGGCGATCTGGATGTCTCGCCAGCGCTGATGGCCCTGGGCCGGGTGCTGTCCGGGGCCTTGTCCGCGGGTGTGTCCGGGGCCGCGACGGGCGAGGATAGGCCGGGCCGCCCAGACGAGGCGGAGCGAGACCGGCCGTTGGTCTCCGACACCATGGCCCACCTTGCCCAGGTTTCCGTCCCCGCCGCCAAGCTGGACCAACTGGTGGACCATCTCGGCGAGCTCGTGGCCCTTCAAGCCCGCCTCGATGACCGTGTCCGGCACGGTCGGGGCGTGGCCGCCGTGGTCAATGATCTGAATTCGTTTTTGGATGGCCTGCGCGACCGGGTCATGGACCTGCGCCTGGTTTCGTTGCGGCCCGTGTTCGCCAAGCTCCGGCGCTTGATCCGGGACACGGCCGCCCAGACCGGAAAACAGGTCGGCCTTGTCGTGTCCGGCGAGGATACCCTTTTGGACAAGTCCGTGGTGGAGCATGTGTGGACTCCGCTGGCCCATATCGTGCGCAACGCCGTGGATCATGGCATCGAGGCGCCTTTGGTCCGCGCTGGCGGCGGCCGGAATCCGGAAGGCCGGATCGAGGTGCGCGCCCGCCAGATCGGAGGCGAAGTCGAGATCCTGGTCCGGGACGATGGCCGGGGCATGGACCGGGACACCTTGGCCCGGCGCGCCGTGGAGACCGGCCTGTTGGCCTCGGTCCAGGCCGCCTCGGGCTTGACCATGACGGATCTGGCCTGTTTGCCCGGCCTGTCCACGGCCGAACGGGTCGGTCCGTGCTCCGGGCGCGGGGTGGGCATGGATGCGGCCAGGGCGGCTATTTCGGGACTGCGCGGCGCCCTCGATATCCGGTCCGTCGTGGGACGCGGGACCGAGGTCCGGGTGCGGGTTCCCCTGTCCCTGGCCATGCTGGACTGCCTGCATGTCGTGATCGGGGCGGATTCGTTCTTCATCCCGCTTCCAAGCGTCGAGGAATGCCTGGATATCCGCCACGACACCGTGACCGTGCGGCGGGGGCGGGGCATGACCACGCTGCGTGGCGCGCCCCTGTCCGTGCTCTGTCCGGCGTCCTGGTGGGGCCTGTCCCGGAAGGTCTCGGCCAGGGCCTCCCTGGTCGTGGTCCGGGCCGGTCGTGAACGTCTGGGGCTGATCGTGGACGAAATCGTCGGCCATCGCCAGATCGTGCTCAAGCAGATCAGCCGGGCCGTGGGCCGTCTGGATGGCTTTCTGGGAGGCGCGGTCACCGAGGCCGGGACCATGGCCCTGGTCCTGGATGTTCCGGTCCTGGTCCGTCTTGGCCTGGCCGGGACCGGCCCGGATGAGGACGACGCGAAAAAGCGCCCGGAGGTCTCCGCCGAAAGTCATCACGGCGAGGACGGTACGGCGTGAGGCGTGAATTTTTCCATGGCCGTGGGCGGTTTTCGACAACGCCCGCCGTGCCTTTCATGACTTCCTGACCCACGCTTGAAAGAGACGAACGACGGAACCGATATGGCTAGACCCTCTTGTGACTATGAGCAATGTTACGGCGTCTTGCACGCCATGCCCCTGGGTGTGTTTCTTTTCGACCCCGATCACGTGGTCCTGTTTTGGAATCGCTGTCTGGAGTCCTGGACCAAAATCGCGTCCGAGGAAATTGTCGGTCGGTCCCTGGGCGAATTTTTTCCGCATTTGCGGGAGCCCCGCTATGCCAGCCGGTTCGAGCTTCTGCTCCAGGGCGGCCCTCCGATTGTCTTTTCGGCCCGATTGCACGGCCATCTCATTCCAAGCTTTTTCCCGGACGGTTCTCCCCGGCTCCAGCACACAACGGCCCACCTGCTGCGCGGTCGCGGGTCGGGCCGGGCGTGCGTTCTGGTGGCTTCCCAGGACGTGACCGAGGCCCATGTCCGCCTTCGGGACTATGCCCGGGTGCGGGATCAGGCCCAGCGGGAGATCGAGATGCGCCGTCAGGCCGAGGCCGTGCTCCGCGAAAGCGAGGAGCGTTTTTTCAGCGCCTTTGAATACGCGGCCAACGGCATGGCCCTGGTCGGTCTGGACGGACGGCTGCTCAAGGTCAATCAGGCCCTGTGCGTCATGCTGGGGCTGGATCGGGACGTTTTGCTGACCAAGACCCTGGCCGACGTCACCCTGTCCGAGGACCGGGCCCTGGGGCAGGCCCATCGCCAGCGTCTGCTGGACGGGGAACTCAATGCCTATCAGGTCGAGACGCGTTTTCTGACCGGGGCCGGCCAGTGTGTTTGGGTGCTTGTGAGCGTGTCCTTGGTCCGGAGCGAGGATGGCTTCGGGCTGTATTTCATCGCCCAGATCGAAAATATCACCGCGCGCAAGCAGCTTGAACAGGAATTGTATCAGCTGGCGACCACGGATCATCTGACCGGGATCAGCAACCGACGGGATTTTCTGGCCAGGGCCGAGCACGAGTTGCGGCGCTGCCGGCGCCAGGGGTCCGTGCTGGCTTTTCTCATGGTCGACGTCGACAAGTTCAAATCCATCAACGACACCTGGGGACACGCCGTGGGCGACGAGGTGCTGCTGGCCATGGTCCAGGCCAGTCGGACCGTGCTGCGGAGCACGGATCTTTTTGGCCGTCTGGGCGGGGAGGAATTCGGGATCGTTTTGCCCGACGTGGACCGGCGGGCCGCCCTGTTTATCGCCGAACGGGTTCGCGCGGCCGTGGCCGGGATCGCGGTCGGGGCGGGGCAGGCCGCCATCCGGTTCACCGTGAGCATTGGCCTGGCCTTTTTTTCTCCGGGTCTAGCCGGAGTGGAAGAGTTGATGCGCCGGGCCGACGCCGCCTTGTACCAGGCCAAGACCTCGGGGCGGGACCGGGTCTGCGTGGCCGGCAGCGGATTGGACGAGTGCGCGTGGCCGGGTTCGGCTGGATGATGGATGACGTGCAACCCCGCCCCGCGTCCCGTCAGGGGCGTGGCGCGGGCTCGTCCTGAAAAGGGCGCGGCGGATCCCAGGCCGATGGCTCCCAGCCAAGGCGTTGCAACAGCCCGGACAGGTCCGGGGCCAGGGGGCAGCGCCAGAGCAGGGGGGCGTGGCTGACGGGATGCCGGAACGCAAGGCTCACGCTGGCCAGAAGCAGTCGGCGTAGGTTGAAATGTTCGCGGAAGAAGCGGTTTTGGCGGCCGTCGCCGCGGAGCACATCTCCAATGATTGGATGGCGGATATGCGCGAAATGTCTGCGGATTTGGTGTGTGCGTCCGGTCCGGGGCCTGGCCCGCACCACGCTGAATCGGGCCGTGGCGTAGCGGCCCACGGGCCAGGGCAGTTCCGTTGTGCCCAGGCGCTCAAAATCGGTCCGGGCTTCCTGCTCCGCGCCGGACTCGGCCAGAAGAGGGGTGTCGATGACGCCGGATTCCGGAACAAATCCTCGTACCACGGCCAGATATGTCTTTTCCACCTCGCGGCCCGCGAACTGCCGGGCCAGGATTGATGCCGCGGCCGGGCTCAGGGCCATGACCAAAAGGCCCGATGTCGGTCGATCCAGGCGATGCACCGGATAGACGCGGCAACCGAGCTGGTCGCGCAGAAGTTGCACCAAAAAGGGCTCGCGCCCGGCGTGGGCGTTGCGGTGCACGAGCAATCCGTGCGGTTTGTGCACGGCCACCAGGTGTTCGTCCCGGAAAAGAATGGGGATTTCAGGACAGGGCATCGGCCTCGGTCAGTTCGCCGCGTAGGTTTTGGCCCATGCGCGCCCGGATTTCGTCCGGCGTCAGCCCCAGACTGAACAGATAGATCATTTTGGTCAGGGCCGCTTCGGCGGTCATGTCCGCCCCCGAAATCACGCCGCATCGGGCCAGGGCCGATCCGGCCTGATAGCCGCCCTGATCGACAGTCCCCCGCAGACATTGGGTACAGTTGACGATGACCACGCCCCGGGCGTTGGCCTCGGCCAGTACGTTCATGATGCTCGCGTCGTTGGAGGGGCCGTTGCCCATGCCGTAGGTTTCCAGAACCAGCCCCTGCAGGGGCGAGCGCAGCACATTGGCCACGAACTGGGCCGAAATGCCCGGAAAGAGGCGCAGGGCGCCGACATTGGCGTCGGACAGCGGGTGCACGGTCAGGCCGTTTTGGGTGGTCACGGGCCGGACGCGCGCGGCATGGGCACGGATGGTCACGCCGATGGAGCCCAGGTCCGGATAGTTGGGCGAGTCAAAGGCCTGGAATCCGGCCGCGTCCACCTTGGTGCTCCGGCAGCCGCGCAAAAGCCGGTTGCCGAAGCACAGGCAGACTTCGGGCACCGGGGTCTGGTCGATGACCATGAGCGAGGTGATCAGGTTGTCGCGGGCGTCGCTGCGGACCCGGCAAAGTGGAATCTGGGACCCGGTCAGGATGACCGGCTTGGCCAGCCCCTCCAGCATGAAGGGCAGGGCCGAGGCCGTGTAGGCCATGGTGTCCGTGCCGTGGATGACGATGAAGCCGTCGAAGTCGGCGTAATTGGCGGCGATGTCACGGGCGATGGTCAGCCATTCCCTGGGGCCCATGTTGGAGGAATCCAGTAATGGCGCGTATTCGCGGATAACGTATTCCGGCACGTCGGGGCTGGAGAATTCGGGCATGGCGGCCATGGTCCGGCCCAGATAGCCAGCTTCCGGGGCGTAGCCCTGGGGCGTGGGGCGCATGCCGATGGTGCCGCCGGTGTAGAGGATGCAGACCCGTTTTTTCACGTCGTTCTCCAGGCCTTGAGCTTCCAGTGAATGAATTCCATGATTTCTTCGTGTTCATTTCTGCCCGTTCCCCGGATTGTCATCGGATCGCCAAAACAGAAACGCACCGGCAGTTCGGGCCGGATCGGACCATAATCCTTGTGCAGCTTGCCCACGCCCCAGGCGTCGGTTTTCACGGCCAGGGGCAGGATGGGCACGCCGGTCTTCTTGGCCAGCTTGATGCCGATGGTGTTGAACGCGGTTCGGTTCAGGTCCGGCGTGCGAGTTGTTTGCGGAAAGACGATGACCGAATATCCGCGTGACAGGCGCTCCTGGCCCTGGTCCATGATGGTCGCGAAATCCTCGCGGGGATTGACGCGGCCCACCGGAATGGGATGGCTGGCGTTCACCACGTGGCGGAAGATGGGATAGGTGGTCAGGCTTTTCTTGAGCACAAAGGCGATGGGACGGTGACTGGCCAGAATGTACGGCAGGGAAAAGGTCTCCATGGTCGACATGTGGTTGGCGACCACCACGCAGGGGCCGGGCAGGTTCGCGAAGGCGCCGGTGTTTTCGACGATGAAGCGCAGACCGCAGGATTCGGCGCCCTGGATGAACGTGCGGCTGTCCATGGCCCACTGTTCGGATGTGTAGCCCCGTCGGGTGTGCCAGGCCGCCGCGCAGACGATATGGAAGGCCCTGGCGTAAAAAGCCAGGGTCGGGAAGTGCCGGGCCGCGAAGGAAACGGGTCGGGGCGGGGTCGTGTAGGTGTTGGCGATGGGAGTGAGTGTCATGATGTCCGGGGTTGCGGGTTAGAGGGCCATCCACTGGCGCAGGGCGCGGAGGATGAAGATCAGGCCTTGGCCGCCCAGGATCAGGCTGAGCGTTTTCAGCGTCAGTACATGGGATTTGCCGCCAAGAAAAGACGCGCTCCGTCCGGCCAGTACCGCGGCACCGGCCTTGCTGCCCACCAGAAGGGCGTAGAAAAGCAGGACGAAAAGGCCGGCCGCGCCCGGAGATGATTGGCCCAGCTCCGACATGGCCGGCACGCCGATGGTCATCCAGAACAGGTAGGGATTCGGATTGAGCAGGTTGACCAGGACGGCGCGGCCCAGGGACGGTCTGGAGAGCGCCTCCGCCGACGAGGCGTGGGGTCTGGCCGTGAGTCCTTCCCAGCCAAGCCATGCGAGATACAGCCCGCCTCCGAGACTCAGGGCGATTTCCATGACGGCGCTGTCCGGCAGGAGCCAATAAAGGCCCGTGACCAGAATGATAATGGGCAGATCCGAGATGAGGGGGGCCACGGCCACGAGCAGACCCGCCCTGACG
>RZYB01000020.1 GCA_009930495.1 Deltaproteobacteria bacterium | reverse complement strand
TTCCGTCGCCCGCAATCTGGCCGCGTCCCCTTCGCCGGTCCTGATTCTGGCCGTTGGCGGCTATGGGCGGGGCGAGCTTTTTCCCCACTCCGATATCGATGTGCTGGTGTCCATGCCGGACGCCGGCGGGCCCGACCCCGAGGACATGGCCCGGGCTCTTTTCTTGCCGCTTTGGGACGCGGGGTTTGAACTTGGCCACGGCATTCGCACCCAGGCCGAAACAGCGAGCCTGGCCCGGCGCGATTTCGAGGTGGCCTGCGCCCTGCTTGACGCCCGGCTTGTGTTTGGCCCGGTGTCCGCGTTTCGCGCCTTCATGGCCACCATGACCGCGTCCGTCCTTGTCCCGGAGCGCTCCCGGCTGGTGGAATGGCTCGGGCAACGCCTGGAGAGCCGCCAGCGCGCCAGCGATGTTCATTTTATCGCGCCCCATCTCAAGGAGGGCCGGGGTTGCCTGCGCGATGCCCAGACCATTGCCTGGTTGGACCGTGTTTTCGCCCTGACCGACTCCGGGCATGAGTCATTTCTCACGGCCGACGAAAAACGGGCCTTGCACCGGCACCGGTCCTTTTTGTCCTCGGTCCGTGTTTGTCTGCATCAGCTTGGAACCCGGAAGAACGATGTCCTGCACCTGGACGTGCAACCGGATCTTGCCGCCCGCATGGGCTTTGGAGAGCAATCCTCGGTACGTGGGGTGGAGCGATTTCTTTCACGACTGCACCGCGCCATGGCCGACATCCAGCTTTTAAGCCGTCTGACTCTGGCCAGGGCCCGTTTGGGCAAGGCTGGTGTTCATGGGGAGCGATTTTCGGATGGGCTCGATTTTTCGGCCCTGTCCGCCGATCCGGGGTTTGTGCTCGAGCTTTTTCGCCACAGTGTCCAGACCGGCTCGCCCCTGGGCTGGGAGGCGCGGCGGACCATCCAGGCCGGGATTTCCCTCTACCCCCAAGGATGGCGGAGGGACCATGCCGATAAGTTCGAGACCGTCTTGCGCGCCCATGGCGCGGCCCAGGCCCTGGAGCAGATGTTCGAGACCGGATTCTTGAGTGCCTTCGTGCCCGAGTTTGGCCGCGTCGCCTACGTCGTGCAATACGACGCCTACCATCTCCGGCCAGTTGCCGCGCACCTTTTGGAAACCGTGCGCCAGGTGGATCACGTTCTCCCCGACGATGAATTTTTGGGTGAGTATCTGGCCCCCGTCCGTTTCGAGCCGGGTCTGCGCTGGGCGGCGCTGCTCCATGATATCGGCAAGGGCGAGGAGGACCATTCCCTGCGTGGCGCCGTGCTAGGCCGCGAAATTATGACGCGTCTCGGCCGGGACCCCAAGACCGTGGATACGGCCGAATTTTTAATCCGGCATCATTTGCTTTTGGTCCACACCGCGACCCGGCGCGATCTGGGCGAGGAAGGCGTGATCGTGGGCTTGGCCCAAACTGTCGGCTCTGTCGCCCGGCTGGATTTGCTGACGCTTCTGACCGTGGCCGATTCCAGGGCCACGGGCCCCAAGGCCTGGACTCCGTGGATATGCAACCTGCTCCGTGAATTGTACTTCAAAACCCGCAACATCTTGGAATCGTTTCTGTCCGGGGAACACAGCGCCAGTCGTCTGGCCAGAGTCCGCGATGCGTTGCGGCGTGCCCGGCCCGAGGGCTGGACCGGGCGGGATTTTGAACGAGTGTTGATGGTCATGCCCGCCCGGTATCTGCTCCAGACTCCGGACAGCCGGATCATGGCCCACATCGATCTGGTGCGTGATTTTCGCGCGGCTGGGGCGCCGTTTGTGATGACCCATGAGCACGAGCCCCTGTCCCGCTCGTTCCAGCTGACCCTGATCGGCCGCGACCGCGCCGGATTTTTCGCCCGCGCCTGCGTGGCCCTGCACCGTCATGGCTTGGCCATCTGGTCGGCCGAGCTGTGTACCTGGGACGATGGAACCGTGGTCGATGTCCTCTGGGTGGGGGAGCCGGCCGACATGCTCTACGCGGACCACGCCTTTGATCGGGTCAGGAAGACTCTGGTTGGTCTTCTGGAGGATGAATCCGGCCTGGACACGTTTCAGGCCGGTGTCACCACCCGTCACAAAAAGGGCTTCGCGGCGGATGAAGAGCTGGTTTCGGTCCGCGCCGACAACAATTTCTCGGATTTTCACACCGTCTTGACCGTGCGGGCTCCCGATGCGGGCGGACTTTTGGCCACGGTCTCCCTGGCCCTGTACCGGTTGGGCGTCGATGTGATCCTGGCCCGGATCGCGACCCAGGCCGACAAGGCCATGGATACCTTCCATGTCCGCCACAACGGCGAGAAGATTCCCGATGGGGAACTCTCCCGGCTGGAAGCCTGTCTGCGCCTGCTGCTGTGCAGCCTGTATGCCTAGGCCGTGGACTCGATCAGCCAATCTTCGAGCGTGGGCGGGACGGTCAGGCATCGGTATTTGGGAGTCCATTCGCAGTGGGCCGTCAATTCCGTGCCATGCTGGATGATGGAAATGGGGCGGTCCGCGCTGACCACGACCAGGATGACCTGATCATGATCGGCCGTGAACCGGAGCGCGGAATTGAATCGCGCCCCGCGGGCCCGGTTCTCGCCGGCCACGGCCCGGCCGTCGAGCAGGGCCGCGAAAGCGTGGAGCTTCAAGTACATCATGTCGATATGCAGGGCGCCATCGACCTTGGCCAGGGATTTGGCCAGGTCCAGGTCCACGAGGCGCCGCAGATCCAGGGGGTCATTCAGATGCTGGCCGGAGATGCTGGCCAGGGGGCATCCATGATCCAGGACCAGGGCGCAGCCATGCTTGCGTTCCTGGGCGCTGGACACCAGGGCCGTGACCACCTTCATGATCGCATAGATGCGATTGCTGTCTATCTTGAGCTCGAGCAGGATTTCTTCCAGCTGGACCAGATTGGGTTTCCGGTTGGAGGAGTGGAAGCCGCCATCGGCGAAACTGCAAACCGCCTCGTCCTGGACCTGAATGAACCCGTGCCGGCCTCGAAATTCCGCCACCACCGAGAAATCCGGCATGCGACCCGTGCCGATGCCGATGATCTGGTGCCCGTCGCTGACCAGCTTGTGCCGGTTGGCCTCCACGGCCTGGAGAAGTTTGCGGATATGCTTGATATCCTTCATGGCCGGGCGCTCAAAGGCGCCGAATGTCGCCAAGTAGTGCACGAGGCGGGCGTGGGCGGGCTCGACGAAGATCAGATCGCCCCAGGGCCAGCAGCCTTCTTCCTGGGTCTTGGAAATGCCTTGGATGGCCTCCAGAATGGGGTAGATACGCAGTTGGGTGTCCAGACCGACGCTCAGGTTGCGGACATCGATGATGTGGTCGCGCACGGCGTGGGTGGCGAAATCCTGCAGCACGTAGCTGGATGTGCCCAGATCCAGGGGAGAGGCGGTGCCCATATCCTGGGACATGAGCCGGCAGGCGTGTTCCAGCCAGCGTTCCGTCGGCCCGGTGGAGCACATGTCGCGGTGTTGTTCCGTGAACCACATTTGGTAGGCGAGGTTCGTCGATCGTCCACCAAAGGAGATCAGGCCCGAGAGCTCCAGGTTGCCACAGCGTACCACGTCCTCGCGGAGTTCCATGCCGGTGCAGTGTCGCCAGCGTTGGTCCCGGAGATACAGTTCCTGGAGCCGGGGTTCGTGACCGCGCAACAAGTCCTGGGGGTCGTGGACGCGCAGGGGGGTGGTGTCCGAAACGCAATAGACGAGGGCGGCCCGGCTGGGCCCGGAAAATTTGGTCAGGCCGTTACAGAGACCGTCGTGGATGTGGTAGATGCATTTGATGAGGAAAAGATCGTTCATGCGCCGCCCTGTTGATGGGGTTGCCTTCTGGCTAGCCCATCGCCGGTTTTCGGTCAATCGGGCCTGGCGTCTTGCACTTGCTTCCCCAGGAATTATCAGGCGCGAACAAGCAAGGAGGCACCATGCACGAAGTCAGTTTGAACCGGATGATCACCGACTATATTTCCGGGGACGCAATCCCGGAAACCACCTACGAGGATTTACGACAGGGCTTGGCCCGGATGCTGGTCGAGGACAAGGATTATCCCAAGAGCCGCGTGCGTCCCAAGCATGAGATCGCCTACGAGGTGAATGGCGAGGCGCATTCCGCCGTCATTGATATCGCGGTTTTTTCCGAGGAGGGACGGCCTTTGCTGGCGCTGTTCTTTTGTCCGGGGGAGATTGGCTCCTTCGTGCGTCAGGCCACGGCCGCGGCCAGGATCCATCTGCCCGAGCCCTTTCCCCTGGTCGCGGTGACGGATTCCATGGATATCGTGGTCGTGGCCACGCAATCGGGGGACAGCGTCGGCGATGGATTCAGCGGTGTGCCGCGATGGCCGGATTTGGAACCCCTGGCCAGGGCGCATCCGGTGGCTGTCCTGTCCGAGGCGCGGATACGCGGCGAACGACGGATTCTCCTCGCGTATTCCGGCCTTGCCGGGCCCTGTTGTGGTGGGGACTGTGACGCGTGAAGCGGTGGGCCGGCCTTTAGAGGTCGGCCCATTTTTCGTGATGGACCATGGCCCCCACGCCCAGGGCCTCGGTCAGGTCCTCCTGGGTGATACCCACGGCGCCGACCTGGCCGACGACCACCCCGGCCGCGCAGTTGGCGATCATGCATGAGGTCAGAAGGTCCAGTCCCGCGCTCAGGCCCAGGGACACGACGCCGATGACCGTATCGCCGGCGCCGGTGACGTCGAAAACATCGCGGGCCATGGTCGGAAGGTGAAAAATTCCATGCCCGGGCAAAAACACGGCCATGCCGTCGCTCCCCAGGGTGATGACCAGGGTTTGCAGGGCGCGTTCGCGCAGGATCTTGATGCCGACCTCAATGATGTCGTTTTTGTTCTTGACGGGCATCTCGGCGCCCTCGGAGGCTTCCTTGGTGTTTGGCGTCATGCAGTACAGGCCGGAATAGAAGGGGAAATTGCAGGTCTTGGGATCGAGCACGACCTTTTGACCGGCTTTGATCCTTGGTCCGAACCACTTCAGAAATTCCGGGGAAATGACGCCCTTGCCGTAGTCGGACAGGACCACGACATCGAATTCCGGCAGGCAGGCGTCCACGGCCTCGGTCAGATCGCGGAATTCCGCGTCATCGAACGGCGTTGCTGTTTCTAGGTCCACGCGCAGCATTTGCTGATGCGCGGCCATGATTCGAGTCTTGAGCGTTGTTTCCCTGGCCGTGGACATGAGCAACCTGGCGTCCACGTCGAGATCGGCGCAGATGCGGGCGAGGTTCTGGCCATACAGGTCCTGGCCGCAAACGCTGATCAAGGTGGCCTTGCCGCCGAGCATGGCGATGTTCTGGGCCACGTTTCCGGCGCCGCCGATCTTGAATTCCTGGTCCGTGACCTTGACGATGGGCACCGGCGCTTCTGGGGAGATGCGTTCCACGACGCCGCGTTGGTATTGGTCGAGCATGATGTCGCCGATGATGAGCACCTTGGCGCCGATCATGCGCGAGGCGTTGAAGGCGAGGTTCATGCCGGTTCCTCCGTGGCCAGACGCCCGAGCAGGGCGGCGATGTGCTCCCGTTCTTCGGCCGTGGCGTAGCTGAGCACGATCCGGCCCTTGTTCTCGGTGCCGGCGCAATCGATCTTGAATGGATAGCGTTGGCCCAGGTTCTGGCTCAGTCCCTGTAGATCCGAGGGAAGGTGTTTCTTTTTCGGAGTTTTGTCCGGGGCGGCCTGTTGGTTATGCTTGAATTTCTTGACCAGGTCTTCGGTGGCGCGCACCGTGAGTTCCTTGGTTTGGACCATGCCGGCGAGAAATTCCATGGCCTTGGGGTCCTCGATGGCGAGCAGGGCCCGGGCGTGCCCGGCGGTCAGAATGCCCGATTCGAGCCGGGCCTGCACGGTGTCCGGCAGTCTGAGCAGACGCAGGCAATTGGTCACGGCGGGCCGGCTTTTGCCAATCTTATCGGCCAGATCCTCCTGGGTGATCTGAAAATGCTCCTTGATCAGCCCCAGGGCCCGCGCTTCCTCCATGGGATTGAGGTCCTCGCGCTGCAAATTTTCGATCAGGGCGATGGCCATGCTTTCGCGGTCGTCCATGGGGCGCACGATGCATTCGATGCGGGTCAGGCCGGCCATGCGGCTAGCCCGCCAACGTCGCTCCCCGGCCACGATTTCGTAGCTCCCGGCTGTTTCCATGGGACGGACCAGCACGGGCTGGATCAGTCCCTGGGCCTTGATGGACGCCGCCAATTCTTCCAGGGCCGTTTCGTCGAAATGGTGACGCGGCTGATGGGCATTGGGGCTCAGGGCGTCGATGTCCAGCGTGACAATTTCGGCATCGGGCTCGGGTTCGACAACGCGGCTTTTGATGAGTACATCAAGGCCCCGTCCAAGTCCTCGTTTTTTCATGGTCATGTCAGTCTCGTTTTGTTTGAACCGTTTTGTGCAATCCAACCAAGGGAGTAATCATGGATACGAATACAGCGATCAGCTATCTCGTGGATGCCCAGGGCCGGCCTCGGGGCGTCGTGCTCGACGAGGAATTGTGGGGCCATGTGTGCCAGCATGTTCTTGGCGTGCTGGAAAGGTTGTGCCCCACGGAGTCTGTCATCGTCGAGCCCATGGCCGATTATGCCTTGCTCGAAAAGTACTGGGACCTTCGCTACGAGCTGCCCACGGATGTGGTTTGCGAGGTGTGCGGTGCGTCCACGGCCAACTGGCGGGAGGACGAGCCGCGTAAATTCATGCTTCGGGCCGCCAACATGGGGGGGCTGCTCGCGTTCCAGTGTCAAAACTGCAAATCCCGGATCACCAAGCGCCATTTCAAGGACAAGGTGACGGTGACCTGCGCCCCTCACGCCTCCTGTACCTGCGGCTGAAGGCGAGTATTCTCCATCAGTTCCTGCGCCAGGGTGATGTAGGACTGGGTTCCCAGGGATCGGATATCGTACAGAATGGCCGGCAAGCCGTGGCTAGGCGCTTCCGAGAGACGGACATTCCTGGGGATGGTGGTGGCGAAGACAAGCTCTCCGAAATGGTCCCGGACTTCACGTTCGACCATGAAGGAGAGCTTGTTTCGTTTGTCGAACATGGTCAGCAAAATGCCCAGGATTTCCAGGTTCGGGTTGAGCCGTTCCTGGATCAGGGCGTGGGTTTTCATGAGATGGGCGATGCCTTCCAGGGCGTAATATTCACACTGCAACGGAACCAGAAGCCATTTGGCCGCGCTCAGGGCGTTGATGGTGATCAGTCCCAGGGACGGGGGGCAGTCGATGAGGATGTAGTCGTATTCGTCGGTCACCGTGTCGACGATGGCGCGCAGGATGAATTCCCGGTTGGGCGCGTCGTTGAGCTCTATTTCCGCTCCGACCAGGTCCGGGGTCGACGGCAGAATCCGAAGATATTCCATGTCCGTTCCACGGATAATGGCCCGCGCCTTTTCCGGGGTAAACAGCGCCTGGTACACGGATTTTTTCAGGCTGCCGACATCCACGCCCAGGCCGCTCGATGCATTGGCCTGCGGATCGCAGTCAATGACGAGGACCCGTTGTTCCATGGCCGCCAGGGACGCGGCCAGGTTCACGGTCGTGGTCGTTTTGCCGACACCGCCCTTTTGATTCGCCAAAACAAGAGTCTGGGCCACGTTGCGCTCCTTGTGTCAGGAAAGTTTCACGGGAAACTAGAGGCCGTAATAGTCCGCGTACCATGCGATGAAACGTTCAATGCCCGTTTCGATGCTTGTCGATGGCTTGAAGCCCACGTCGCGGACCAGATCGTCAACGTTGGCATAGGTGGCCGGCACGTCGCCGGGCTGCAGGTCCATGTAGCAACGCTGGGCTTTTTTGCCCAGTGCCTGCTCCAGCACCGTGATGAATCGTTCCAGCTCGACGGTGTTGTTGTTGCCGATGTTGTAGAGGCGGTACGGCGCCGGTGAGGATCCGGGATCGGGCGCGTTGCCGTCCCATTTGGGATTGGGGCTGGGGATGTGGTGCACCACGCGGACCACGCCTTCGACAATGTCATCGATATACGTGAAATCCCGACGCATTTTTCCGTGATTGAAGATGTTGATCGGTTTGTTGTCGCGGATGGCCTGGGTGAACAGGAACAGGGCCATGTCCGGCCGTCCCCACGGTCCATAGACCGTGAAAAAGCGCAAGCCAGTGGTCGGGAGCTGGTACAGGTAGCTGTAGGTATGCGCCATGAGTTCGTTGGATTTTTTGCTGGCCGCGTACAGGCTGATGGGATGGTCCACGTTGTCATGGACGGAAAAGGGCATGTTCGTGTTCAGCCCGTAGACGGAGCTGGATGACGCGTACACAAGATGCTTGGTGCCGTGGTGGCGGCAGCATTCCAGCAGGTTGGCGAAGCCGACAATGTTTGAATCGATATAGGATTTGGGATTGAGCAGCGAATACCGCACCCCGGCCTGGGCCGCGAGATTGACGACATGGGTGAAGCCATGGGCCGCGAAATATTCGTCCAGCCGTGCGTGATCGGCCAAATCAATGGGTTCGAAATGGAAATGCTTCTCCTTTTCAAGGAGTTGCAAACGATCCTTTTTGAGTTCGACGGAATAGTAGTCGTTGAGGTTGTCCAGCCCGAAAACCTGCGCGTCCGTCCGTAGAAAGCGTCGCGCCAGATGAAAGCCGATGAAGCCGGCCGCGCCCGTGATCAGAATTTTCATGAACTGCTCCGTGTGAATCAAAACGTTGAGGAGTCCCTAGCCCAAGGCCGATACGGGGGCAACCCGCAATTCCGCGCTCCTTGGCCGGCGGGCGTGAGCGCGTCGCGGTTTTTCGGGGATCAGCGTCGCGGGAGGCGGAACGTGGCGGGGGCGCTTTTCAGGAAATCCCAGGCACTGCTTTTGGCGGCGTGGTCGCCGGCGATCATGGCGTCCAGGCTTGGGAGAACCTTCACGGTGATGCTCCGTGACGTAAGCGTGTCCAGGGCCGCTGGGTCGCCGAGTCCGGTCGCGGCCCCGAAGACCAGGATCAGGCGGGGCTGAAAGATTTCCAACCCCGTTTCAAGAATCCGCTCCCTGCCCGTGGCCGGCCAGACGCAGATTTCCGAATCCGTCCAGCCGCCTTGGGCGCGGGCCGCGTCTTGGATTTTTCGGAAAAGTTCAAGACGGACCGGAGCGTTGAGGGCTTGGAGATCCGCGTAGAGTTCGGCGTAGGTCCACAGTGTCGTGATCGGTGCCTGTTTCCCGTGAAACAGTGCCCGCAACACCGGTGGGAGGGCTGGGGTCGGTGGCACGACCGGAGGGGCGTCGTGGACAGTCTCGGCCCTGGTTTCGATTTTGGCCGATGGTGGCGGCGTGGCGATTCCGTCGTCACCGGGATCTACGCGCCACAGATGGGTGACGCCAAGGCGTTTCAGGATACGGTTGTTTTCCGAGAGGGCGTGTTCAGCAAGATCCAATCCCAGATCCTCCATGCGATTTCAGGCTTGGGCAGGACTGGCCACCATTCCTGGCGTCCCCAACGATCAAGGACAAAAACCCGGTTGGTGGACGAGGCAAAGCCCGCGCCAGATTCATCTATGGGATTGGCGACGAGCAGATCAAGCTGTTTTTTGTCCAGTTTGCGGGTCGCGTTCTGGACCAGATCCTCGGCTTCGGCCGCGAAGCCAATGGTTTGCTGGTTCGCGGCCTTGTCGCGACTCAGCGTGGCCAGAATGTCCGGATTCGATTCAAACCGCAGGGTTAGGTCCTGGGCATTTTTTTTGAATTTGCCCCGATCACAGGCAGGGGGGCGGAAGTCGGCCACGGCCGCCGTGAAGCAACCGACGTCCTGGGATGGAAAAAGGTCGCTGGCCGCGGTGAACATGTCCCGGGCCGAAACCACGGGTATGGTCTTGATCATGGCCGGCAGTTTCAGGGCGATGGGGCCGTGGATGGCCGTGACCTGGGCGCCACGCAGCGCCGCGCCGATGGCCAGGCTGGCGCCCATGCGGCCGGTGGAGGGGTTGGACCAGAACCGGGCCTTGTCGAAGTATTCCCTGGTCGGGCCGAGGGTGACCATGATGCGTTGCCCGGCCAGATCCTGGGGGGCCAGGGAGGCCAGGGCGTGGATGAAAATTTCATCGAGATCGGCCAGGCGGCCCGACCCCGTGTCGCCGCAGGCGACTGTCCCGCATACCGGCCCGACGAGACGGATGCCCCGTTCGAGGAGGACGCGGACGTTGTCCTGGGTGGCGGGATTGCCCCACATGCGTGGGTTCATGGCTGGAGCGGCCAGGATCGGGCCGGCAAAGGCCAGGAGCTGGCAACTCAGGATGTCGTCCGCGATGCCGTGGGCCATTTTGGCCAGCATGTTGGCCGTGGCCGGGGCCACGACAAACGCGTCGGCGCATCCGGGCTCCAGGTGGTCATAGTTGGCGCCGTCGGTGAACAGACCGGTATGGAGCGGATCGGCGCCCAGGGCGGAGAACGACAATGGCGTGACGAAATTTTGGGCCGAGGCGGTCAAGGTCGTTCCGACCTGGATGTGCAGACGCGAAAAGGCCCTGGTCAATTCCAGGGCCTTGTAGGCGGCCACGGAGCCGGTCACTCCGAGCTGGATACGTTTCCCGTGAAACGTGTCGAAGAAGTAGTGCTCGGGGATCACTGTGACAGCGTCCGTTCGGAATCAAGCGGGGCGCCCGAGGAGGAGCCGGCCGGAGTCCCGGAATAGGGATAGGTGTCAACGGGCTGGGCGCCGGTGGAGTACGCCGGCGCGGAGCCAGCGGGGACGCGGTAGGAAACCCAGACTTCAAGATTGGTGTAATAGATCGGGTCCTCGGCGATGGTGATGACGGTCACGCGGTTTTCCTTGGTGAAGACCAGCAGATAGCGCTGATACTTCTGGTAGGTCAGCATGGTCCAGCCGTCCTTGGGCATGGTATTGGAAAAAAAATCAAACAAGGAGATGGGTTCGACCCGGCCCTTGAATTTCATCACGCCGATCTTGCCTTGGTCCGTGGGGGTGATGGTCGATTTGTCCGTCTGGAGTTCCATTTCGGCTGGAACACGGATATCGCTGAAATCATAGTAAAAGCTGGATTGAACAGGGGGCTCGGACGGGGCTGCTGGATCTTGCGATGATCCGGGCATGAGGTTGGCGCAACCCCATGAGGACAGCAACAGAAACAAAACGGCACATTTCAGATAGCGCATGCGGGTCTTCCTTTGCGGTATGTCGTTGGAGAGTTACAAAAGGACGGGCTGTCCCTCTTTGGAAAAATTAGCATCTCCAGGCCCGATTTCAAGTTTTTTTTCCTCGCGGGCGCGGGCCTGGTCGGCCATGCGCAAGGCGTCGCGGGCTTCCTCGAGCCATCCTCCCTGTTCGAACGACTGCGCGGCCAGCACATACATGCGGGCGGTTCCGTCCGTGTAGATCGATTCGATCAGCTCGTCGAAGGAACCCCTGAAAACCCGCCGCACCACGTCGCGCTGGGCATGGAGAAAGCGCGCCAGCAAGGGGTTTTCATGGTGTAGGGGAAGGTATAGAATGAACATGCGCTTGCAGTGAAAGAGAATGAAGCGCACCCGGCGCACTTCGCGTTCAATGCTTTCGTTGGTCTGTTCAATGACGGCGTAGAGCTCGGACCCGATGTGCTGCTCCTCGGGACTGAGCCCCGGATTGGCCTGGAGGTTTTTGAACCGGGGCTTGTAATTCATCTGCTGGTAGGCGTCTTCCTTGAGTTTGATGCATTCGTGGAAGATGTATCCCAGGGCCCAGTCCAGATATTCGCCCAGTACCGCGTGACGGGTTCTGGTTTCGTTTCGGAAAAGCAGGTGGGCCGTGTCCTTGAGACGCCACAGCAAGCCCTTGCTGTTTTGGCGGCCGAGCAGATCGTCGAAAAAATGGAAGCTGACCGTGCCGGATGCATCGAATTCCGTGAAATGACCCTCCAGGGCGTTGGCGATTTGGCAGAAGTCACGGATTACATCGCGGACAAAGGATTCCTGCTTGGAAAGCAACCAGCTTTTGGACATGACACTCCCTGGATGGAAATAAACTGGTGTCCATGTACGGCACGTCCATGAACACGTCAAACGCAAGCGGGCACGATGCAAGCACGAGTAAAGATCACGGACGCGGAAAATCTGGCCATGTCGCGGTCCGGCCTGGACACGGTAGTGTTCACCAATGGCTGTTTCGACATTCTGCACCCCGGCCATGTGGATTATCTGGCCCGGGCCCGGGCCCTGGGCTCGCGCCTGGTGGTGGGCCTCAACAGCGACGCCTCGGTGACTCGCCTCAAGGGGCCAGGCCGCCCCGTGAACGATCAGGCCAGTCGGGCCCTGGTCCTGGCCGCCCTGGAATGCGTCGATCATGTGGTCGTTTTTGACGAGGACACGCCCTTGGAACTGATCCGAAAGGTGCGTCCCGACGTGCTGGTCAAGGGCGGAGACTGGAGCGTGGACAAGATTGTCGGCCGCGACCTGGTCGAGGCCCGGGGTGGCCGTGTCCTGTCCCTGCCGCTGTTGCCCGGCCATTCGACAACGGCCATCATCGAACGGATACTGACGTTGCATGGAGTGGTCCGGACCCATGAGTAATCCCTTTTCCCGTCGGATCGTCTACTCCCTGGCCTATCTGCTGGACGTCCTGGTCAGCGAGGGCGAGATCACCCCCAGCCAGTCCGCGATCATCGCCGACCATGCCCGCAAGAGCAGTCTGGACTTGGACAGCCCGGACGGCCTGGATTATCTGATTCGTTTCAATATCCGCCGGCCGCCTCGGGAAGAGGGGCAGGCCGAGAGCCGCATCACCGAGGATGTCATCCTCAAGGCCGTGGGCCGGCGCGAGGGCGTGGAGTTTCGGAAGGTCGATCCCTTTGACCTGGACATGGACGTGACCACCAAGACCATCTCCGAGAGCTTCGCGCGCAAGAACACGCTTGTGCCGATCATGATCCGCGACGGCGAGTTGGAGCTCGTGGTCCACAATCCGTTCCGCCCCGAACTCTGGCACGACATGGAACGGGTCAGTGCCTTGCCGTACAAGGTTTTTCTCGGCACGCGCCAGGACATCGAGCGCCTTGTCGACGATTTTTATCAGTTCCGCACGGCCATCCAGGCGGCGGAAATCGAGTTCATGTCCTCCAACGAGCTGGGCAATCTCGAGGCACGGGTCAAGGTCGAGGAAAAATCGGACCCGACCTCGCACAAGCACATCATCAAGGCCGTGGATTACCTGTTGCGTTCGGCCCTGCGCGAGCGGGCCAGTGACATCCACATGGAGCCCAAGCGCGACCACGCCCTGGTCCGGTTCCGCATCGACGGCATCCTGCATGATCTGCACCGCCTCCCCATGACCGTGCATCTGGCCATGATCAACCGCATCAAGGGCATGAGCCGTCTGGACATTTCCGAGCGGCGCCGGCCCCAGGACGGCCGCGTGCAGCTGGTTCTGGCGGGCACGCCCACGGACGTGCGCGTTTCGACCATTCCTGTCGCCTTTGGCGAGAAGATGGTCATGCGCCTGCTTTCCAGCGACACGACGCTCAAAAACCTGGAAGAGCTCGGCATGCGGCCGGAGCAATACGCCGTTTTCCAGAAGTTTTTGCACAGCACCTACGGCCTGATCCTGGTCACCGGCCCCACGGGCAGCGGCAAATCGACCTCGCTGTATTCGACGCTGAAGGTTCTGGCCAATCCCCGCGTCAATGTCGTCACCCTGGAGGACCCCATCGAAATGGTGGTCGACGATTTCAATCAGATCGGCATCCAGAGCAAGATCGGAGTCACCTTTGGCCAGATGCTGCGCCACATTCTGCGTCAGGATCCAGACATCATCATGATCGGCGAGATGCGCGACCTGGAGACGGCCGAACAGGCCGTGCAGGCGGCGTTGACCGGGCACATCGTGTTTTCCACCCTGCATACCAACGACGCCAGCTCGGCCCTGACCCGGTTGCTTGACCTGGGCCTGGACGCCTATCTCATCAACGCCTCGGTCATCGGCTGCATCGCCCAGCGTCTGGTGCGGACCATCTGCCCCCATTGCAAGGCCCAGTACACGCCGGATTACGAGCAGCTGGCGGCCCTGGGGGGAGGTGATTTCATCAAACCCGGACAAAAGCTTTGGAAGGGGCTGGGGTGCGAACATTGCCGTCAGACCGGGTTTTACGGACGGACCGGGATTTTCGAGATTCTTCCCTTTGACACCGAAATCAAGGAAGCCGTGCGCCGCAACATCGACCTGGCGGATCTGCGGGCCCTGGTCCGGAGCAAAAAGGTGGCGTCGCTGTTCGAGGACGGCATGGACAGGGTGGTGCGTGGCGTGACCACGTTCGAGGAAGTGCTGCGCGTGGCCGGCGGCTCGATCGATTAGCGCGGCGTGACCGAGGCCTTGCCCTTGGGTGGCGGGAAAAGCTTTTGCAGGGCGGCGAAGGTTTGATCCAGGGAGGCGGGTTCCTCGACGCGTTGTTGCAAAAAAACACGGATGGGATTGATCATGTCCAGGGCCTGGTCGATTTCCGGATTGTTGCCCCTGGTGTAGGCGCCGATATTCACCATGTCCTCGACCCGGTTGTACGTGGCCAAAAGCCGGATCAGAACGCGGGCGGATTCGCGCACCGGCGCGGGGCAGACATCGGAGCTCAAGCGGCTGACGCTCTTGAGGACGTCGATGGACGGGTAATGTCCCTGGTCGGCCAGGTCGCGGGTCAGGACGATGTGTCCGTCCAGGATGGAGCGGACCGCGTCGGCCACGGGTTCGTTGAAATCGTCGCCCTCGACCAGCACCGTGTAGATCCCGGTGATGCTGCCCGTGGCCGAGCGCCCGGCCCGTTCCAGCAGGCGGGGCAGGTGCGAAAAAACCGTTGGCGTATAGCCGCGCGTGGTCGGCGGCTCGCCGGCGGCCAGCCCGACCTCGCGCGCGGCCATGGCGAAACGGGTCACCGAATCCATCATGAGCAGCACGTCCTTGCCCTGGTCGCGGAAAAATTCAGCCATGGCCGTGGCCGCGTAGGCGGCGCGCATGCGCACCAACGGGCCCTGATCCGAGGTGGCCACGATCAGCACGGAGCGGGCCAGCCCTTCGGGGCCAAGATCTTTTTCCATGAATTCGATAACTTCCCGACCGCGTTCACCGATCAGTCCGATGACGTTGATGTCAGCGGCCGTGTATCTGGCCATCATGCCCATGAGGGTGCTCTTGCCGACGCCGGAACCGGCCATGATGCCGACGCGCTGCCCCTTGCCCAGGGTCAGCAGGCCGTTGATGGCCCGCACCCCGACATCGAGGGGCTCGGAAATGCGCGGCCGGGTCAGGGGATTGGGCGGATCGGCGTAGAGTGGGTTGAAACGGCCGGGAATGAGGCGGATGCCCGGTTTCAGGGGGCGGCCAAAGGCGTCGATGGACTGCCCCAGATACCGGTTGCCCACGGGAAAAAGAGGCGGCGTGCTCGTGTTGCGGATCAGGCTGCCCGGACTGATGCCGCGCATTTCGCCGTACGGCATGAGCAGGACCACATCGTCCCGGAAGCCGACCACCTCGGCTTGGATGATGTGGGAGGACCGGGCGTCGGGAATGAGTTCGCAGGTCGAACCCAGGGGCGCCTTGATACCCCGCCCCTCGGCCACCAGACCGATGACCTTGGTCACCGTGCCATAGGCCTGGACCGGGTCCATGTCCCGGAGCAGGTTCAGGATGCCGTCCAGGTCCGGGGTCACGCCTGATCCGTGCCCGCGTCCAGGGCGGCGCGGACCTGGTCGAGGCGCGTGGCGATGGCGTTATCGACCACGCCCTCGCCGCATTCCAGCCGGACTCCGCCCGGAGCCAGTTCCGGGGAAACTTTCAGAACCAGCTCGGGAAGCTGGGACGACGCGGCCTTGAGGGCCGCGAGCTGCTCCTTGGCCAGTTCCGCGTCCTGGGGCGCGACAAGGACGGTGACGGTGGACGTGGCGTGCAGATGGGCCACGGCTTCTTCCAGGAGACCGCCAAGAATCTGCTCGCGGTGGGCGTCGAGGACGATGCCCAGGGTTTTTTCGAAGGCCAGGCGCAGAATGGCGAACAGGGTGTGTTCGTGGGTTTTGTACAGACGCTCTTTCTCGGCCGCGAGGCTGGCTTCCAGGCCGGACAGCAGGGCGCCGATCCTGGCTTTTTCCTGGGCTATCCCGGCGCTGATCTCGGTTTGGGCGTCCTTGAGGCCTTCCTGGCGCGCGGCCTGTCGGATTTGGTCGGCCTCGGCCAAGGCCGAGGCCAGGATGTCCTTGGCCATGAGCTGAGCGCGTTCGCGAACTTGATCCATGTAGCGGGCCTCTGTTTCGTCGTTCCAAAGCGGCGTGTCCGGTCGGGCGGACGGGCTGAAATCTCCGTGAAGGCCCAGGATGACCCGGCCAGGGGCTTGGGTGGGGCTAGACAAGGACCTCGCCTCCGCTGCCCGCGATGACGATACGTCCCTCGGCTTCCAGTCGGCGGACCTGCTTGACGATGCCCTGCTGCGCCGCTTCCACTTCGGACAGCTTGACCGGTCCCATGATTTCCAGATCCTCGCGGATCATGTTGCCGGCGCGTTCCGACAGGTTCTTGAAGAACTTTTCGCGCAATTCCTCGGGCGCGGCCTTCAGGGCCAGGGTCAGGTCCTCGTTGCTGATTTCTTTCAAGACCTCGCGGATGCCCTTGTCGTCGAGTTTCATGATGTCCTCGAAGACGAACATGAGCTGCTTGATCTCGTCGGCCAGCTGCGCGCTTTCTTCCTCGATGTCGGCCATGATTTCCTCTTCCGTGGCCCGGTCGATGGCGTTGAGGATTTCGGCCACCGAGCCGACGCCGCCGACCTTTTTGCCTTCCTTGCCGCCGATGGCGATGAGCTGGCTTTGCAGCACGCGGTCCACCTCCATCAGCATTTCCTCGGGAACGGCTTCGAGCTTGGCCAGGCGGACCAGAACCTCGGCCCGGACACCGGGACCAAGTTGCTGGATGAGGTTGCCGGCGTTGTCGGGGGGCAGGTGCCCCAGGATCAGGGCCAGGGTCTGGGGATGCTCGTTGCGCAGGATCTGGGCCAGAATCTTGGGACTGACGTTGCCCAGTTCCTTGAAGGGCTGGGGGCCGGTGGCGAAGTCCAGCTCTTCCAGGATATAGCGGGCGGTGTCCGAATCCAGGCTGGCGGAAATCACCTTGCGGACCTGTTCCGGGCCGCCGTAGAGCATTTCCTTGCCGATGGTCATGGCCTGGTTGAATTCGCGCAGCACTTCCTCGGCCTGTTCCTTGTCCACGCTGTCCAGCTTGGCCATGGCCCGGGAAATGGCGGTGATTTCGGCCCGGTCGAGCTTCTTGAAGACATCGGCCGCGAAGGCTTCGCCCAGGGCCAGCACCAGGATGGCTGTTTTCTGGGGGCCGGTCAGCTTGGCGCCTGTCGCCACCTAGGCTTCTCCCTCGGTCAACCATTGCCGCATGATCATGATGGCTTGATCCATGTTCTGCTCCACGAGTTGCTGTGCCAGGAATTTGGCGTTTTCGATTCGCTTGACCGCGTCCATGGCTTCGAGATCTTCCGCGCTCATGCCCTCGGTCAGGGCCATGCGCTCCTGGGCCGCGTCCAGTTCCTGGGCGCTCTGCGCCGTTGCTTCCGTGACCTTGGGTTTGATCATGGCCAAAACCAGCGGACGGATAACGAAGATCAGGAAGAGGAGGATGACCAGGGTATTCAGCAGGGGCTTGCCCAACAGATGGAAATACCTGGAGGTGACATCCAAAAGCGGCACCTGCGCTTCGAGGCCCGGGTCGCCGAAAGACACGGAGGAGACCTCGATGGCGTCGCCACGGGTGTCGTCGAAGCCCACCGCGCGTTGGGTCAGCTGCCGGATCTGGGTCAGTTCCTCTTCGGTCAGGGGCTCGAAGACCGAGCTGCCGTCGGCCTGCTTCGTATACTTGCCATCGACCAGGACGGCAACACTCAGGCGTTTGATGGCCCCGATTTGGGCGACGATCTGCTGTTCTTCCTTGTTGATGTCGAAATTCGTGGTCGCGGTCGTCCGGGTGCTTTCCTGGGACGTGCCCGAGGCCAGGGCATTGTCGTTTTCACCCTGATAGCGGGGGTCTGGCGGACCGCCGTCGACATTGGCCGAGCCCCTGTTTTCCTCCTCGCTCTTGACCTCGCTGCGGACCACCGCGGACTTGGGATCGTAAATTTCCTTGCGGATGGTGGTCCGGTTGAAATCCAGATCGGCGTTGACCCTGGCGATAACCCGGCCCGGCCCGACAATGGGCAGCAGGAGCTGCTCGACGCGCTGTTCCAGATTGCGTTGCATCGTCTGCTGGTATTCCATCTGGGTCGAGGACAGGCCGCCCAGTTCGGCGTTGGCCTTGGGCTCGTAGAGAACCTTGCCCCGGTTGTCGGCCACGGTGATGTGCTCGGACGTCAAGCCCTCGACGCTCGTGGAGACAAGGTTGACGATGGCCTGGACCTGTTGCGAGGTCAGGGATCGACCGCTTTTCAGGGTCAGCATGATGGCCGCCGAGGGCGGCGCCTGCTCCTCGATGAACAGGCTCTTGTTGGGCAGAACCAGATGGACGCGGGCGCTTTCGACCTCGGGCAGCTCCGTGATCGTTCTGGACAGCTCGCCCTGCAGGGCGCGCTGGTAATTGATGTCCTGGACGAAATTGGTCTGGCCGATGGCGTTGCTGTCGAAAATTTCAAATCCGATGCCCTGGCCGTGCAGGGTGCCCTCGCCCGCGAGTTTGAGCCGGACTTCGTGAACCTGCTCCGCCGGCACGAGGATGCTCGTTCCGGAACCGGAATCGGCAATTTGATAGGGTATTTTTTCCTTCTGCAGCAAATCGACGACGCTGGCGGCGTCTTCCTGGTACAGCTGGCTGTAGAGAACGCGGTAGTCTTCCTTGTTCAGCCAGAACACCAGGCCGAAAAAGATGGCCACCATGACGGCCAGAAGGCCGCCCATCATGATGCGTTGGGCCGAACTGCGGTTGGCCCAGAATTCAGTGGCCTTGTCCAGGGTTGTCGTCAGGAAGGGGGGCATGGCGGTACCTCGCGGAATAGGGGATCGATCAACTCAGGCCTAGAACTGGATGCGCATGAGTTCCTGGTAGGCGTTCATGACCTTGTTGCGCACGGCCGAGGTCATATCCATGGCCAGTCCGGCCTTTTGCAGGGTGATCATCAGTTCGTGCACGTTTTGGGTCTTGCCCGAGGCGAACTCCTCGATCATTTTGCCATTTTCGATTTGCATCTCGTTGACCGTGGCCAGGGAGTCCTCGATGGTCTGGGCAAAGGACTGCGTGGCCCGTTCGGTGCCTGTCTTCGCGGTTCCGAGTCCGGACCCGCCTTTCTGGAATTCCGCGGCGGCCGAGTAGGCCTTGAGGGCGATGGGCGAAATGGTCATGGCGAAACTCCTTATCTGCCGATTTCAAGAGCCTTGGTGAACATGCTCTTGGACGTGGTGATGGTCGAGACATTGGCCTCGTAGGCGCGCATGGCCGAGAGCATGTTGGTCATTTCCTCGACCACGTTGATGTCCGGATAACTGACGTAGCCCTCTTCGTCCGCGTCCGGATGATTGGGCTCGTAGACGCGCTTCAGCGGACGGTTGTCGTTGCGGATGGATTCGGCCCGGACGCCCTTCATCTCGCGGTCATGGGCCGTCTGCATGGCCTTGGAAAAGGGCGTTTCCACGTCCGCTTCCTTGAAGATGACGTCCTTGCGCCGATACGGCCCCCCGCTGGCGGTGCGGGTGGTCTTGGCGTTGGCCAGGTTCATGGAAATGACATTGAGATGGGTGCGCTCGGCCTTGAGGCCGGAGGCGCCGATGTCGATGGCGGTCATGAAGTCCATTATTTGCCTCCATCCTGAATGATTTGCTTCAGGCCGGTGAAATTCTTCGCCATGACGGTGCTCAGGGCGTTGTACATCAGGTTATTCTTGGCCATGATGGCCATTTCCGTGTCCAGATCCACGTTGTCCACGCCGGGAACCACACGCGGGGCAAAGTCCTTGCTCAGGGAGGCCTCGGTGGCGTCCGGGGAAAAATCGTGCGGCATGTGCCTGGGATGAGTCCGGGCCACGGCGCCGGATTCGGACAGATTCAGGGCCGCCTGGAGGTCCTTTTCAAATTCCAGGCGGCGGGCCTTGTAGCCGGGGGTATTGAGATTGGCCAAATTGGAGCTGACAACATTTTGACGCTGAAGCTGGAAGTCCATGACCTTGGCCGTGAGATCGATATGGCTGGAGAACAGGCTTTTCATCGCATTTATCCTTGCCGTCCGAGGGTTTGAGCGAACCGAGCAGGGCGTGCTCGCGGGGACGGCGTAAGGGTCTAAGCAATGACCATTCCAGTTTTTTGTGAAAATGCGTTTTGATTGTGATTTCGAGAAAATAGAACAAATCGAAAAAAATCCGCAAGCGGCGCGGGGTCTTTTAGTTTTGTTGGCATCGGAGTTGCTTAAAGCTGGGCGGGTGGGAAAAAGGTCCCACTCGAAAATACATGTGGAGGATGAACCATGAGCTCGCATCTCGATTACGAAATCAACAAGGAACTTGGGGAATGCTATCTTTTCATGGGCGAATTGGAAAAGGCCGAGAGCTATTACCAGAAGGCCGCCAGCAGCAACGGCGTGCATCCCGATCCATATCTGGGTCTGGCCACCATCGCCGTCCAGCGTGGGGATTTGGGACAGGCCATGGCCCTGTATGAAAAGGCGGAACGGATTTCCTCTTCGCACAAGTCCCTGGCCGGCATGGCGCTGATCGCCATGCAGCAGGGCGACAGCGCCCACGCGTTCGATCTCTATTCCCAGGCCCTGGCGCTCAAGCCCGAGAACCTGATCGCCCTGTTCGGACTGGTGCAGACCGCCCATGTCCTTGGCCGCACGGCCGACGCGGTGGAGCCCTTGACGCGGTATCTGGATGTGCATCCGGAAAAGAGCGAGGTGCGCTATGCCCTGGCCGGATGTCTCCTGGCCAGCGGTCGCGCCCAGGAAGCGCGGGCACACGCGGAAATTCTGCTGGAGCGCGATCCCGCCTACGGTCCGGCCAAGGAGCTTTTGGCGCAGCTGTAAGTTTCGCGTCCGGTCCATCCTCCGAACGATCCGCCAGGCGGCGCACCTGGTGGATCGTTCCCTTGCCAAGCCGGGTCAAAGCTGGCAGTGCACGGCGAATATTTTTTTCGGGAGGGATATATCATGGAAATGCTGCCAATTCGCCGGGCCATCCTGAGCGTCACGGATAAGTCCAATCTGGAGGAGTTCGCTCGGTTTTTACAGGAAACGGGCGTGGAACTGGTGTCCACGGGCGGGACCAGGAAAAAGCTCGTGCAGTCCGGCCTCAAGGTTCGATCCGTCAGCGATGTGACCGGATTCCCGGAAATTCTGGGTGGCCGGGTCAAGACCCTGCATCCCCATGTCCATGCCGGCATCCTGGCCGACAAGGACGACCCCACCCACATGCAGACCCTCAAGGACCTGCATCTGGCGCCGTTTGATCTGATCTGCGTCAATCTTTACAATTTCGCCGAAGCGGTCCGCCAGACCCTGGAAGACAAGCAGGCCGTGGAACAGATCGACATCGGCGGCCCGACCATGCTCCGCGCCTCGGCCAAGAATTTCCATTCCGTGGCCGTTATCCCCGATCCATCCCACTACGCCGAGTGCATGGCCGAAATGCGGGCCAATGGCGGCTGCCTGTCCCTGGCCTTCCGCAAGCGCATGGCCGTGGCCACCTTTGCCCTGACGTCCGCCTACGACCGCATGATCACCGATTACCTGAGCCGCTCCTGACAGGAGCGGCCCGCCACGGAGCCCAGCCATCGCATCCAAACCTCTCGGCAATCTGACGGGCCTCAAGCCCAGCCAAGTCTCGGCCATTTCCCGCCTGTATAACCGGCGTTTTCCCGATCAGGGCGGCTTCACGCCGGACCAGGCCAAGGAGCTGGCCATCCTGAGCCGGGGCGTGAACCGGCAGATCGGCGTGCTCATCAACCGCAAGGGCGTGCCGGTCATGGTCCTTGTCGGCGAGCCCGACGGCATCTTCATCCCCGAATTGTCGCGGCACCGTCAGGCGGATTCGCGTCTGTCCGGCCTGCGGTTGCTCCATACCCATCTCGACGGGGCGCTGCTGACCCAGGAAGATCTCATGGACATGGTCTTTCTGCGTCTGGACGCGGTCTGTGTGCTGACGGTCGCGCCCGACGGTCAGCCGCGCACCTGCCAGATCGCCCATCTGCTGCCGCCCAATGCCGACGAAAAGCCGTACACGGTGCATCCGGCCATGATTTGGGACGAGGTGGATTTTGATTTCGGAGCCTCGGTCGTGGCCCTGGAAGACGAGCTGGCCCGCACCGGGCAGACCGTGGCGGCTTCGGCCCGCGAGGGCGCGGCCATTCTGGTCAGTGTCGGGTCCCAGCCTAAAAACGTGCAGGAGCGATCCCTGGCCGAGCTGGCCGAATTGGCGGCCACGGCTGGATTGGATGTGGCCGGAACCGTGGTGCAGCGGGTCGGCCAGGTTAATCCCAAGCTCATTTTGGGCAGGGGCAAGCTGGCCGAGCTGGAAGTGCTGGCCCTGCAGAAGAACGCGGCGACCCTGGTTTTCGATCAGGAGCTCACGCCCACCCAACAGCGTAATTTGAGCCAGCTGACCGAGCGCAAGGTTTTGGACCGCACCCAGCTCATTCTGGATATCTTTGCCCAGCACGCCCAGACCCGCGAGGGCAAACTCCAGGTGGAAATGGCCCAGCTCAAGTATATGATGCCGCGTCTGGTTGGCCAGAACCGGGCCCTGAGCCGCCTGACCGGCGGCATTGGCGGTCGCGGTCCGGGCGAGACGCGTCTGGAAATGGATCGGCGCAAGATCCGCGACCGCTTGAGCCAGCTCAAGACCGAACTCGGCAACGTGCGCAAGCACCGTACCGCCACGCGCGGCCGCCGCGACAAGGCCGGGCTGCCCATCGTCTCCCTGGTGGGCTACACCAATGCCGGAAAATCGACGCTCCTCAACACCCTGACCCAGAGCGGCGTTCTGGCCGCCAACAAGCTCTTCGCCACCCTGGATCCGACCAGCCGCCGCCTGCGTTTCCCCGAGGATCGGGAACTCATCCTGACCGACACCGTCGGCTTCATCCGCCACCTGCCGGCGGACCTGCGCGAGGCCTTCATGGCCACGCTGGAGGAGCTGGAAAACGCCGACGTGCTCGTGCATGTGGCCGACGCCTCCCATCCGGAAATGGACGCCCAGCTCGAAGCCGTGGAATCCATCCTGCGCGACCTGTCCATCGACACCATCCCGCGCATCCTGGCCCTGAACAAGGTCGATCGCATCAGCGTCGAGGAACGCGAGCGCCTGGCCTTTGTCTATCCGGACGCTGTGTTCATCTCGGCGATTGACCGGCCGAGTCTGGCGCCATTGGTGACGCGCATCACCGGGTTCTTTTTCTCCGACAATACTCCGACGTAAGAGGCCAAAGCCAAATCGGAACACCCCAGTTGCCAGGTGTTTCTTGCAACTGTGGACATGTTTTTTAGAGATAAAAATGAAGAAAGATCATCCTGGCTGGGGTTTTGCGTTCAGCAGGGAAGACATTGATACCGCAAGGCGGAATAATGGATTGCTCAGCATGGAGCTGGAGCTTTCCAGGGAATGCAATTTGCGTTGCATCTATTGCTACGCAGATTCGGGAGACGCGCTTGCCGGCGAGCTGAGTCATGAGGAAATCATCTCGGCCATCGATCAAGCGGTTGCCCTGGGGGCGCGTAAAATTGTCGTTTTGGGGGGCGGGGAGCCTTTGTGCTATCCGCGCGTCCTCGACGTGTTGGCCTACCTGCGCGCCAAAAAGGTTGAGATCGAGCTGTTCACGAACGGGATGCGCATCACGCCTGAATTGGCGCGAAAGTTCAAGGAGCTTGGCGTTCGGCCCGTCATCAAAATGAATAGTCTGCGCCCGGGGGTTCAGGATGTCCTGGCCGGGCGGAAAGGCGCCTTCGCGAAAATCCGTCGGGGGCTCGACGCCCTGTTGGTGGCCGGGTATCCGGCTGACGGTTTGCCGCTCGGGGCCCAGACCGTCATGTGCCGTCACAATTACGACGAACTCCCCGCGATGTGGACTTGGCTGCGTGAGCGGAATATCACCCCGTATTTTGAAATACTCACGCTGCAGGGGCGGGCGCGGCGCCATCCGGATCTCGAACTCACGCCGCAAGAGTTGCGCCGCGTCTTTGAGCGGTTATGTCGTATCGACGCCGAACATTTCGGGTACACCTGGGAGCCTCATCCCGCCGTGGCCGCGTTTTGCTGTGACCGGCACGAATATTCCTGCACGGTCAGCGTCACGGGTGACATCTATCCCTGCCCTGGCGTCAATCTTCCCGTGGGCAATCTCCGGACTGCACCGCTCGCGGAAATTTTGAGCTCAAGCCCCGTCATCCGCGATTTGCGTGATATCCGCGCTACCATCAAGGGCGCATGCGCCAGCTGTGATTTGAAATCGGAGTGTTACGGTTGTCGGGGCATGGCATACCAGGCCACCGGCGACTATCTCGCGGCCGATCCGCTGTGTTGGCGCATCTAGAACGTCCTCCTCCCGCGCTGCGCGTCGCCGAAAATCCCGTCGATTCGGCGTTTCGTCTCCCCCTCCCTTACTCCACATCCCAATCCGAGGCCTTGCCCAGGCTGTTGACCGGCAGCGCTGGCCCAAGGGTCCAGGATCTGGGAAGTTCCGCTGCCGACAAACGATCCCCGGCCCAGGCTTTCAGTTCCCGACGCAAGGCGGCCGGGTCCGTCCCGTCGCGCCCGACGACAAAAGCCTTCAGGCGCTGCCCTTCCTCGGGTCGCATGAGGCGGACCGCGCAGTCCCGCACGAGGGGATGCGTTCGCAGCAGGGCCGCGATTTTGTCCGGGTGGACATTCACGCCCGCCACCTGCACGGCCTTGTCCGTTCTTCTGACCGGCCGGAAGTGGCGGGTGTCCTCCCATTCGACGACGTCGGGCAGCGGATACGGGCCGGTGGTGCCGCCTTCGGGCATGCGACGCCGCAGGGCGGAGGGCTGGCCGTCGGCGGAGATTTCCGGTTGCCAGAAAGGAAACAGGGTGTAGGCGTCGGTCGGCCGATGGCGGCAGCCGAGGCCGCCGGTTTCGGACGAACCATAGACTTCGGTCATGCGCGTGAGTCCGAGATCCAGCAGGGCGTGGATGCTGTCGGCCGGGCAGGGGCCGGTCGAGGTCACGCCCTGGAGACCGCCGGGCAGGGGGCGGCCCAGGTCGGCCAGGGACTTCCAGAACAGAGGAAAGGCCACGACAAGGTCGCCGGGTCCGAGTCCCGCCGTGGAGATGGCCGCGGGCACGGGCGCCAACTCCAGCACCGGGGTGTTCAAGACCTTGGGTAGGAGGATGGTGAACAGGAAGCCGTAGATGTGGTGGCGCGGAACCAGGGCGACGATGCGTCGGCAACCGGCATGGATGTCCGCTTGGGCCATGATTTCCTGCTCAAGCAGGGCCGTCTTCTGGCGACATGGGACCGGAACCCCGGTGCTGCCGGAGGTCATGAAAACGATTTCGGT
>RZYB01000019.1 GCA_009930495.1 Deltaproteobacteria bacterium | reverse complement strand
CAAGGATCTGGTGGCCGAGTTTTTGGATTTGTGCCGCGAGGAAATCCGGGCGGGCGTGCTGGCCGACGAATCGGATCTGGCCCATTCCAAGCTTGCCACGCGGCTTACGGCTTATGTCCGGAATCGGTCGCGGCCGCATTTTCGCCGGGTCGTCAACGCCACGGGCGTGGTCATCCATACCAATCTCGGCCGCTCCATTCTGGCCGAGGACGCGGTGGCCGCGGTGCTTCGGGGGTGCCGGCATTATTCCAATCTGGAGATGGACCTGCGCACCGGGCAGCGGGGCAGCCGGTATTCCCATGTGGAGGACTTGCTCTGCCGCCTGACCGGGGCCGAGGCGGGGCTGGTGGTCAACAACAATGCCGCCGCCGTGCTGTTGGTGCTGGACACCCTGGCCAAGGGCCGGGAAGTGGTCGTGTCGCGCGGACAGTTGGTGGAAATCGGCGGATCGTTCCGCATTCCCGAGGTCATGAAGAAAAGCGGCGCTGTGCTGCGCGAGGTTGGCGCGACCAACCGGACCCATATCCATGATTACGCCGAGGCCATCACCGAGCAGACGGCCCTGCTGATGAAGGTGCACACGTCCAATTACCGCATCATCGGCTTTCACAAGGAAGTGGACGCGGCCGAGCTGGTGGCCCTGGGGCGGGAGCGGGGATTGCCGGTTTTCGAGGATTTGGGCAGCGGCAACCTGTTCGATTTTTCGCCCTATAAGCTCATGCCCGAGCCAACGGTGCAGCAGGTTTTGAAGAGCGGGGTGGACGTGGTGTCTTTTAGCGGCGACAAGCTGCTGGGCGGCCCCCAGGCCGGGGTTATTGTCGGTCGGCGGGAGAGCATCGAGCGGATCAAGAAAAATCAACTCAATCGCGCCCTGCGTATCGATAAAATGACGCTGGCCGCCCTGGAGGCGACCCTGCGTCTGTACCTGGACCCGGACATTGCCCGCCAGTCCGTGCCGACCTTGGCCATGATCACGGCTTCGGTGGATGACTTGCGCAGCAAGGCCCGCGCCTTGCGGCGCAAGCTGCGCCTTCTCGGTGACTGGGCGGAAATCGGATTAAGGAACGGGTTTTCACGCGTGGGCGGCGGCTCATTCCCGGAGCAGGACCTGCCCACCGTGCTGGTCGCCATCAAGCCCTTAACCATGGACGTGGATGCCCTGCGCCAGGCGCTTCTGGCCGTGGATGTGCCGGTCATTGGCCGGGTGGAGGATGACGCCTTCTGCCTTGATCCGCGAACCGTCATGGTCGAGGAATTTGGACTGGTGGCGGGATCGTTGGCGGCGATTTTTCAAGGGGAACCGGCATGAAGGTCGGCGATTTCACGGGGTTGGTCCGCAAACGGGTGCTGGTCACGGGCGGCGCGGGCTTTATCGGGTCGCATCTGTGCGAGCGTCTGCTCGCGGCGGGTTGCGATGTCATCTGCTGCGACAACTACTATACCGGACAGAAGGATCACATCCAGCATCTGTTGGATAATCCGCATTTCGAGATGCTGCGCCACGACATCACCTTTCCGCTTTATGTGGAAGTGGACGAAATCTACAATCTGGCCTGCCCGGCCTCGCCCATTCATTATCAATTCGACCCGGTGCAGACCACCAAGACCTGCGTGCATGGGTCCATCAATATGCTGGGTCTGGCCAAGCGGGTCAAAGCGCGTATCTTGCAGGCCTCCACTTCGGAAGTGTACGGCGATCCCGAAGTCCATCCCCAGACCGAAGGCTATCAGGGCCGGGTCAATCCGATTGGCCCGCGCGCCTGTTACGACGAGGGCAAGCGTTGCGCCGAGACCCTGTTTTTTGATTACCATCGCCAGCACGGCCTGGAAGTCAAGGTCGCGCGCATTTTCAACACCTACGGTCCGCGCATGCACCCCAATGACGGACGGGTGGTGTCCAATTTTATTGTCCAGGCCCTGCGTGGCGAGGACATCACCGTGTATGGCCGGGGCGAGCAGACCAGGTCATTCTGTTATGTGGACGACATGGTCGAGGCCTTGATGCGTCTCATGGATTCACCGGCGGATTTTGTCGGGCCGGTCAATCTCGGCAATCCGGTGGAACTGACCATTGTCGATCTGGCCCGACGGATTATCGCCATGACCGGGTCCACGTCGGAACTCTGCTTTCGGCCCTTGCCCGAGAACGATCCACGTCGCCGCCAACCGGACATCACCCTGGCCAGGCAGCGTCTGGGCTGGGAACCGGGCACGGGGCTGGACGCCGGACTGTCCCGGACCATCGATTATTTCGCGCGATTGTTGCGCGGAGATACCAAGGAGTTGTTATGACCAAGGTTGTGGTGCGCCCGGAAATGGAGGGCTTCAAGCCCTATTCGCCGGGCCTGTCCATTGATGAGATCAAGAAGAAATATGGGCTGGCCCGCGTCGTCAAGATGGCCAGCAACGAAAATCCACTCGGCGTGTCTCCGGTGGTGCGCGAGCGCTTGGTCCACGCCAGCGCCCTGGCCTTCCGGTATGCCCAGGCCGGCACTCCGGCTCTGACCGAGGCCCTGGCCGCGCATCTGCACGTGCCGCGTGAGTGCGTCGTGGCCGGCAACGGGTCCGACGAGATCATCGATCTGCTGCTGCGCGTGGTTGCCCGCCCCGGCGTGGACAACGTGGTTGCCTTTGATCCGTGCTTCAGTATTTACGACGTCCAGTCCAGGCTGTGTGGGGTGGAGTTTCGTCAGGCGCGGCTCAATGCGGATTTTTCCTTCCCTTTCGAGAAAATGCTAGAGCTTGTCGACGACAAGACCGCCCTGGTTTTCGTGACCAATCCGGACAACCCCTCGGGGCACGCCTGTGCGGCCGAGGAACTTGTCGCCCTGGCCGCGATGCTTCCGCCGCGCGCCCTGCTGGTGGTGGACGAGGCATACATTGATTTTGCCGACCCGCTGGAGCGGTTCACCATGCTGCCCCAATTCGGGCGCATCCCCAACCTGGTCATCCTGCGCACCTTTTCCAAGATGTACGGATTGGCTGGCTTGCGGTTGGGCTTTGGGATCATGCCGGACTGGCTGGCGGATCTGCTGTTGCGGGTCAAACTGCCGTTCAGCGTGAACATCCTGGCCGAGCAGGCTGGTTTGGCCGCCCTGGATGACGAGGTGTTTTTGGCCGAAACCTTGCGCGTCGTGCGCGAGGGCCGGGACTTCCTGAGTCGGGAATTGACCGCCCTGGGCTGTGACGTCATGCCGTCCCAGGCCAATTTTCTCATGTTCACGCCGCCCATGGATGCCTGGACGCTGTTCGAAGCGCTCCTGGCCAAGGGAATCATCATCCGGCCGTTGAAGAGTTACGGCATGCCGGATAAATTGCGCGTCAGCATTGGCAGTCCGGAAGAAAATCGTGAATTCTTGACCAAGATCGCGGAGGTATTGCGTGGACATCACCATCGTCACTCTTGATGGCCCGGCCGGCGTCGGCAAGACCACCGTGGCCAGGGCCCTGGCCGAACGCCTGGGCATCGCCTATCTGGACACCGGAGCCATGTTTCGGTCCGTGGCCTACGCCTTTGGCGAAGGGGCCTGGGAAATGCCCGTGGACAAACTTGTGCCACGGCTCAATCGCCTGGATTTCGATCTGGAAGGGGCTGGGCCGTCCTCGGAGTTGTTGCTGAACGGCTGTCCTCTCGCACCCGAGATCCGCACCGAACAGGTCGGCCTGTGGGCCTCGCACATGGGCCGCATTCCGGTGGTGCGGGATTTTCTGCGCCGCAATCAGCAAGCCATCGGACGAACAACGCCCTTGGTGGCCGAGGGTCGGGACATGGGCAGCGTCATTTTTCCTGACGCGCCGTTCAAGTTTTTTTTGGATGCATCCATCGAGGTCCGTGCCAAGCGCCGCTACGAGCAACTGCGGGGCATGGCAATGGAGGAGGATTTGGAGCGGATTCAGGCCCAGATCCGCATCCGCGACGATCAGGATCGGAATCGGGCCGTGGCGCCGCTCAAGCCCGCCGAGGACGCGGTGATCATCGACACGGGGGCCACCGACGTGGGCGGCGTGCTGGAGCGGATTATGGCGGTTATTTCAGCGAAGCGGTCTTGATTTCGTCCCAGAGGGCGTCCATTTCGGCCAGGGAGAGTCGGTCCAGTTCCAGGCCGCGCTCCCTGGCCAGTTTTTCCACCTTTTCGAACCGGCTCAGGAATTTGGCATTGGCCACGGCCAGGGCGGAGTTAGCCTTGATGCCCCGTCGACGGCCGTATTCCACCAGCGTAAACAGATAATCCCCGAACTCTTCCTCCATCGCCGCCGGATCGCCACTGTCCAGGGCGGCTTGCAGTTCCCGCCATTCCTCGTCCAGTTTTTGTTCCTGATCCTGATCCGTGGGCCAGGTGAATCCCACGCGGGCGGATTTGGAATTGATGCGGTAGGCCCGCAAAAGCGGCGGCAGGCTGGCCGGCAGGGACGCGAAAACGCCGGGGTCCTTGTCTTTTTCAGCCTTTTCCTGCTTTTTGATCTGCTCCCAGTTCTTGACCACCTCGGCCACGCTGGCGGCCTGTTCCCCGTAGACATGCGGGTGGCGGCGGATCATCTTGGCCACGTTGCCGGTCAGGGCGCTGTCCAGAAAACCGGGCAGTTGGCGGTCGAAATGGCGGGCGATGAACAGTAAAAGAAAAAGAACATCGCCCAATTCCTCGGCCACTTCGGCCGGGTCATCCTGGCGGATGGCCTCGACCAGTTCGAAGCATTCCTCGATGAGATAGTCGCACATGGAACGCGGGGTTTGCTCCTTGTCCCAGGGGCAGCCGCCAGGGCCGGTCAGGGTGTCGATAACCTCGATGATCTTGCCAAAATTATTGTTTTCCACCGGTTGTGTCCTTGATTTTCGAGAGTTGATTCAAGAGTCGTGCTTCCCATTCCTGTTTCAGCTCCTGGCTGCGCGTCAGGAATTGGTCGCGCATGTCCTTGGGCAGGGCGGTGGACAGCATTGTATTGAACGTGTTGACATGGGGCACGATGCGCGAGCTGGCCAGGATTTCCGCCTTGGACGGCAGAAAGGCGGTCAGGGCCATGACGATGATGCTGCACAACAAGGCGCCCTTGAACAGGCCCAAGGCGCCGCCACCAATGCTGTCCAACCAGCCGAGCATGATCAGTTTCAGAATTTTGCGGATGAGCGTGGCCAGGACGAAGATCACGGCCACCGTGCCCAGGAAAATGCCCAGGTAGGCGGCCAGATTGGCCAGGCCGGGGCCGCCCAGGGGGCCTTCGAGCAGGGGAACGAGTTGGCCGTGGTAGGTGTTGGCCAGGATGAAGCCAAGGAGCAGCCCGAGGATGGAGGCAACTTCGCGGATCAGGCCGCGAAAGATGCCACGCAGTCCCAAAAAGCCGAGAATGACACAAAAAATAATGTCCAGAGTATTCATGAATGCCTCGCCGTGGTGAAGATGGGGCCGGGCTATCATAAAGGGTGACGTTGGGGAATAGCGCGGTCCGAGCGCATTCTTGACAGGCCATGACGCAGTTCGTAGACACGGACTCCCCTGTCCGGACTCCTGGGCGGGGCATGATCCAACAGGCCGAAACGACGAGGTGAGCATGTACGATATCAGACTGGTGAAGCTGGTGAATGGCGAGATGGTGCTTGGAAAATGGGATGAAGGCGCTGGGCTGATCAAGGACCCGGCCATTTTGCAGACCATCCCCACCCAGCAGGGCGGCGTGCAGATGCTGCTGCTTCCCTTTGGCTATCCTTTCGATCAGAACATCGAGGGCGAGATCGAAGTGCGCCACGTGCTTTTTCAATACAAATCCGTGCCCGAGGAGCTGAAAACCAAGTACCTTGAGGCCACCACCAATTTGACCCTGTCCGCTCCCGGCAATCTGCGCAATCTGGGCGGAACGGGGGGCGTGACGGATTTCAGCAAATTCCTGAAAAAATAACAGGCCGTGGAGCGGGAACCAAGGGTGGCCGGTCCACCCTTTTTTTCTGCCCATTGTCCTCGCAAGGAACCATGAAGGAACTTCTCCCTCTTTTTTCCCGACCCAGCCATTATCTGGGCACGGAGATCAACAGCGTGCACAAGGACCCAGGCGCGATTCGCGTGCATGTGGCCTTGGCATTTCCCGATTTGTACGAAGTGGGCATGTCCTATCTGGGGCAAAAGATCCTCTACGACATCGTCAACAGCCACGATGATTTTTACGCGGAGCGGGTTTTCGCTCCAACCGAGGACGTGGCCACCGTGCTTCGGACCCATGGCGCGCCCCTGGCCAGTCTGGAAAGCGACACGCCTCTTGGGAGCCTGGACGCGGTTTTGTTCAGCCTGACCCACGAGCTGTGCTACACCAATGTGCTTTATATGCTCGATCTGGCCGGGATTCCGCTGCGCGCCGAGGCCCGTCGGGAGGGACCACTGATTTTGGCCGGCGGCGGCTGCACCTTCAACGCCGAACCCTTGGCGCCTTTTCTGGACGCCATGGTGCTGGGGGATGGCGAGGAAATTCTGCCGGAAATTCTTGGTCTCATGGCCCAGGGCAAGGACGAGGGCTGGTCCAGGGCAAGACTGCTCGAGGTTTTGTCCCGACTGCCTGGAGTCTATGTGCCGTCCTTTTTCGAGCCCGATGCCACGGGACGCATGGTCGCGGCCGACGGGCGGGACGTGGAGAAGCGCATTGTCCTGGACATGAACGACGTGGCCTTTCCGACCCGCCAGATCGTACCCTTTGGCAAACCCGTGCATGATCGGTTTTCCGTGGAAATCGCCCGTGGTTGCACGCGTGGCTGTCGTTTCTGCCAGGCCGGCATGATCTACAGACCGGCCAGGGAGCGGAACGTGGACGTGCTTGGCGGGATCATCAAGGAGGGCCTCGCCGCCACGGGTAGCGAGGAATTGTCTTTTCTGTCCCTGAGCACCGGAGACTTCAGCGCCCTGGAAGCCTTGTTTTTGTCCTCGTACAGTCAGTGCCGGGCCGAGCAGGTGTCCATTTCCCTGCCGTCCCTGCGCGTGGGATCGGTTTCCGAGGATCTGATGGCCTTGATGGGCAAGATCCGACACACGGGCCTGACTCTGGCGCCCGAAGCCGGCACCCAACGTCTGCGCGACGTCATCAACAAGGGCGTGACCGAGGCCGAGTTGCTGGACCACACGGCCACCGCCTTCGGGCTGGGCTGGCAGCAGGTCAAACTGTATTTCATGATCGGTCTGCCGACCGAGACGCGGGAAGATCTGGACGGCATTTTGGATTTGTGCCTGAAGGTTGCCGCTTCGGCCGGACGGGGCGCCAAGCGGTTGCAGATCACGGCCGCGGTTTCCCCCTTCGTGCCCAAGCCGCACACGCCATTTCAGTGGGAACGACAGATTTCCATGGCTGAAATCGAGGAACGCATCGGCTATCTGCGCGACATTTTTCGGCCATACCGCAAATTCAAGCTCAAATGGCATCACTCGCACATGAGCTTCCTGGAAGGGGTTTTTTCGCGCGGGGACCGGCGTCTGGCTCCAGCCATCGAGTCCGCCTTTGCCAAGGGCGCGTTGTTTACCAGTTGGTCCGATCATCTGCGCCTGGAATCATGGCTTGAAGCCTTTGCCAAAACCGGCATCGATCCGGATTCCTACCTGGCCGCGCGCGATCCGGACCAGCCCTTGCCGTGGGAGCACTTGTGCTCCGGGGTGAGCCGCGAGTTCTTGCTGACCGAACGCCGCCGCGCCTTCGAGGGCGCGATCAGCGCGGATTGCCGCTACCATGCGTGCCGCTCCTGCGGAGTCTGCACCGTGGATGGCCGGACTTCGGAATTGCGTCAGCAGGCCCAGGGGCACGACATCGCGCCGGTGCTCAATCAGGCTTCCCGCGACCAGGATGGCTCGGGCTGCCCGGAACCCGATTCGGAACCAGCGGGCGATCTGCACCATCGCGAACAGCGCTTCCGACTTTGGTACACCAAGACCGGCCCGGCCAAGTACTTGAGCCAACTGGAATTGCAGCGTATTTTCGAACGGGCCTTTCGTCGGGCCAAGCTTGCGTTGTCCTTTTCCAGCGGTTTCCATCCCATTCCCATGTTGTCCTTTGCCCGCGCCCTGCCCGTGGGCGTGGGCAGTGTCTGTGAATGGATGGATTTTTTTGTGCGCGAGCGCACGAACCCCGGGGACTTGGCGAATCTGCTCGGACCTGAATTGCCGCTGGGAATGCGGGTCGCGCGCGTGGATGAATTGGTCTGCCAGCGTCGCGCGCCCATTGCCACGCGGGAACGGTATCTTCTTGTCTGGCGTCTTTCCGAGGATCGGGAGCGTTTTTTGGTTCGTTTGGAGCCATTTCTGGCGGCACGGCAATGGATCACGCCCAAGCTGACCAAAAAGGGAGAACCCGGCGAGGTGGACGTGCGCCCCATGGTCGCGGCCGCGGAGGTTCGGGATGAGGGTCTGGAAATGGAGTTCGACTGGAACGGCCTGTACGTCAGTCCGATTTTCGTGCTGCAAGCCATTGATCCGGACTTTGCCCTGCTGGCGGGCAAACTGACCAAGATTGCCCAGCATTTTGACGGAGACAAATAAAAAAGGCGAAGCATTGCTTCGCCTTTTTTGGGACCTGGGTTATTTTTTGCCCCGTTTTTCCCACAGCTTCATGTCCTGCATTTTTTTGCGGCGGTCACGAGCCAGGGATTTGGCCACAAGGGACGTTCCTTTCTTGTAGCCCCATTTTTCCCGGTATTCCTCGGGGGTCAGACCATGACTGGCCAGATGGCGCTTGGTCAGTACCTTGAAGGACTTTTCGCATTCCATGCAGATGATGCTTTTTTCACGGATTGCTTTTTTGGGGTCTTCGGTAACGGGAGATTTGGCCGGTTCGACGCTGATTCCTTCGGCGATGTTTTTGATCCCCTCGGTCAGGGAGCGCACCATTGAAGTTAGCTCTTCTTCCGTCATATTGCGCACGCTGGCTTGTGCTTTGACGATCTCTAGAGCTTGTTTTACATACTCTTCCATAATAATCCTCCAACTATCGCGTTTTTGTAATCATCGGGGGTAATTTCGATTATGTCTCTTGTCAACATATGTTGGACGTTCTTTTTACGGTGATTTTTTTTATGCATGCATTGGGCGTGCATGTATATTGAGTTCAAAAACTGGATAACCAGATACAGGGGAGAACAATGGCGGAAGCAATTGATGCATGTACCGAAATGGCCAAGGTTTTTCATTTTGAATTTTGGCTTCGTTATTATTTCATAGAAGAACGCGAGGATGGAGTCTATATCAAATTTTCCGAAGAACAATCCAAGCAGATGCAAGCCCAGTTTCCAGATTTTTGGGAGCTGGTCGAACAGATGCTCGACCAGCCGTTGAGCCCGGAACTTTCGCAGCGGGTCGTGGTCGAGTTTTTACAGCTCAACTACGACGGAAAGAAGTTCCCTCCCGATACCGCTCCCCAGGTCTTGGATTCCAAGGAGTTTTCCATCGAAATGTATCTCTTCGATACCTGGCTGGGCTTGCACGAAGAACAGCTCATGCAAAAAATTTATGGCTTCGACTCGTGGATGCATGCCTTCACGGAGTGGAAAACTTCGGAGCGGGGACAGAAGGTGTCGTCATCCCTGGCGGTGCGTCTGCATCAGGAAAACAAAAGTCTCAATTAGTGTGCGTGATCACGCGCGACGACCCGGTTTCAAGTTTCTGAAGCCGGGTCGTTTTTTTTTTGGGGGGGGAAGCGGAAGGCTTATTGGAACAAGGCGCCCTGGCTGGCGAAGAAAACACGGGGCTCCTGGCCCGGCGCGGGTTGGCTTGAACGATCCGGAGTGAGTTCCATGCGGTAGCCAAAGGAAATATAGAGCGGTCCCGTCGACCCCAGGGATTCGGGCGCGAGGTGGAATTCAAAGGGCACGCCTTGGCGCGGGTCCAGGTCCATGGGCAGATAGAGGCGCAGGTCCTTGGCCAGGACCTTGCTTTGATCGTCGCTCAAATACGCCTGCATCCAGAGATCCTGAATCCAGGTCGCCCAGGACGGGATACTGCCGGGAACGGGCAGGGCTGTTCCTGAAATGATCAGACGGTTGTTTTCCACCCGGCTGGTGTAGACGAAGGTCCAGTAGCGCATGGCCAGGGTCTCGTCCCGACCCTGGATCCATTGTTTCTTGTCCAGATGTACAACGCTCAGGTGGGCGCAGGCCGTCAGCAGCAACAGAGCGCACAGACATGTCATGAGGCGTGGACGCATGCGGGACTCCTTCATGGTTGGGGCATGCCGTGGACTATCATTTCGGCCAAGGTCAGATCAACCCGGGGCAGGGCGCGGATCTTGGAGGGCCCCACATATTGCGCCTCCAGCTCCAGAAGCCGGATGTAGAGCGGAGTTCGGTCCAGAACAGGGATTTGGTCGGCCCTTGCGCAGAGAGCCTGACTGCGGTGACAGCCAGGAAATTCCACGACGCGGCCATTGGGATAGCGGAGTTTGTTGGGCACGCCGTGCAGTCGGCAGATCATCAGCCGATGCGCGTACACGCCGCACCGGCCGTCATCGTTCAGCGGGCACATGATGTGGGGTCGTTCGCCGGTCGCGAGAGCCTCCTGGGCATCGCGGACATAGGCTCTGGAGCGGCGTTCGTATTCGCGGCGGGTGGCTTCGGGCAATTCGGCCAGCCCTTGCAGAAGATACGCCCACTCGACGCGGGTGTGGTGCTGGAAATAACTGGTGCAGCAATTGTCGGAACAACCATCGCAGCTCAGCCCCAGCCGCGCGCTGTGTATCTGGTACTGTGTCTGCATGTCTTCGTACAAGCTGGCCAACTTGCGGAACACCTGTGAGGGCAGAAGTTTTTTCATCGGCAATCCTTTAGGAAGGGGCTGTCAGCGCGAGTTCGATCTTGGCGCAGGTTTCCTCGGGCGTCAGCGTGTCCGTGTCCAGGGTCAGCTGAGCGAAGCGTGCATACAGCGGGGACCGTTCGGCGTAAAGCTCTTCGATGCTCTGCGTGGGGCCGATGGCCAGCCCGCGTGACAAGGGATTGCGGAGCCGCTGGGCGATGGCATTGAAAGAGGCCCTCAAGTAAACGACATGGCCCAGCTCCGTCAGATGTTGCATGGCGGCTTCGGAATAGACGACGCTGCCGCCGGTGGCGATGACGCAGCGTTCGACGAAAAGGCGGCTGATTTGATCCGCCTCGGCGCGCACGAAGTCGTCTGGACCAAGGTGGTCGACAATGGCCTGGAGAGGCGCTCCCCACCAGGCCTCGATCAGGGCGTCCGTGTCCACGAAGGCCATGTTCAGGCGCTGGGCCAGTTTTTTGCCAATGGTTGATTTCCCCGAGGCGGCCATGCCGATGAGGACGATATTGCGCATGGTGGCTCCCATGACAGGGCGGCCCCAAGGGCATTTTCCCTGTCTGAAAATAATGAAATTTGCTTCCAGCCTCGGGCGTGGCCCCGTTTTGGAGCGCGCCGGCCGGAAGGACGGATCCCGGCGTGGCGCGTTTCCCTGGTCGTCACCGCATGAAAAAGCTCAAGCGGAAAGCCTGAGCTCGTGACGGGAAAACGCGGGCGTGACGGGTGTCAGCCGCCGAGATAGGCCTTTTTCACATCCGGGTTGTTCATGAGTTCCGCGGCGTTGCCCGAGGCGACGATGGCGCCGGTGTCGAGGACATACCCGCGGTGGGCGAATTGCAGGGCAATGCGGGCGTTTTGCTCGATGAGCAACAAGGTCATGCCCTGACTGTTCAGCTCCTTCAAGGCCCGGAACATGTCATACATGAGCAGCGGCGCCAACCCCATGGACGGCTCGTCGAGCATGATGAATGTCGCTCCGGTCATGAGCGCCCGGCCCACGGAGAGCATTTGCTGCTCGCCGCCGGACAGGGACTCGCTGCGCTGTTTGCGTCGTTCGTACAGGCGGGGAAAAAGGTCATACACCCGCCCGAGGTCGGTCTGGATTCGGGCTTCGTCCTTGCGGGCATACGTGGCCAGCTGCAGGTTTTCCTCGACGGTCAGGTTGCCAAAAATATGCCGCCCCTCGGGGGACAGGGCGATTTTCAGGTCCTGCACGACTTTGTGCGCCTCGATGCCGATCATGCTCCGGCCTTCGTACAGAATGTCGCCCTCGGTGATCCGGGGGCCTTCTGGCGGCGGCACGCGGGTGATGGTGTGCAGGGTGGTGGTTTTGCCCGCGCCGTTGGCTCCGATCAGCGTGACGATTTCGCCTTTGTCCACGGTGAAGGAAATGCCGTGCAGGGCTTCGATGTTGCCGTATTTGACGTAAAGATTTTTGACTTCGAGCAGCATTAGATATTCTCGTCTCCAAGATAAGCTTTGATGACATCCGGATTGTTTTGAATTTGTTCCGGAGTTCCTTCCGCGATGGTCTCCCCGAAATCGATGACCTTGATCCAGGAGCACAGCGACATGACCACGTCCATCTGATGTTCGATCATCCAGATGGCGACCTTGAACTCCTTGTGAATCCAGCCAATGAGCTTGATCAGATCGGTGACATCGGCGGAATTGAGGCCCGCGGCCGGCTCGTCCAGAAGCAGAAGCGAGGGATTGATGGACAAGGCGCGGGCGATTTCGACACGGCGTTGCAGTCCGTAGGGGAGGTTTTTTGGCATTTCCTCTGCGAATTGTTTCAAATCCAGGGCTTCCAGGATTTCATGGCCACGGTCGGCCAGGCGCTTTTCGTTGGTCATGTACCGCTTGGTACGGAAAAAGGCGTCGACCAAGGTGTAACCCAGGTTGTAATGTTGGGAAATCTGGATGTTTTCGAGCACGGTCATGTCGTGCCACAGACGGATGTTTTGGAAGGTGCGGGCGATCCCCCGCGACGTGACCTGATGCGGTTTGAGCCCGGTCAGGGGTTTGCCCTTGAAAATGATGGAACCTTCCGTGGGCGTGTAAAAGCCGGAAATCAGGTTGAAGACCGTTGTCTTGCCGGCCCCGTTGGGGCCTATGAGCGCGAGCAGCTCGTTGCCTTCGAGGGTGACGGAAAAATCCGACAACGCGCGCAGACCGCCGAAGGTTTTTGTCATGTTTTGAATCTGCAAAAGGGACATAGATGCTCCGGATGATGAATGCGATCGCTTTTCGCTGTTTCGAGCGTGTTATTTGAAGGAGTAGAATTTTTTCAGTCCGGGGAACACGTCGGACAACTCCCGATTGCCCATGATGCCCTCGGGCCTGAATTGCATGAGCAGGATGAGGATGAGGGGGATGATGACCCATTTCCAGACCTGGCTCAGCTCATAGCTGTCGGGGAGCAGGTGCGCGTAGTGCAGCATGGTGTCCATCCAGGGGATGATGAAACGCAGGGATTCCAGGAGCAGCGTGAACAGGACCGCCGAAATGACCGATCCACCGAGGGATCCCATGCCGCCCAGATAGACCATGACCAGACATTCCGTTGACTTGAGGATGCCGAAGGAATTGGGATTGATGTAACCCAGGATGTGGGCGAAGAGCCCGCCGGCGACACCGGCCAGCCCGCTGGAAAGCATGAAGGCCACCAGTTTCATCTTGTTGGTGTTGACGCTCATGATTTCCGCGGCCACCTCGTCCTGTTTGATGGCGATGATCCCCTTGCCATAGGTCGAGGTGACGTAGCGCCGGATGATGAAAACCGTGCCCACGGTGAAAATGAGAACCCAGAGCAGAATCCAGGGGACGTCGAAACTGTCGCTCATGGCGAAGAGCACTTTCTTCATGCCCATGAAGCCCCTGGCCCCACCGATGATATCAATGTTGATGATGGTGCTGATGATGATGAAGTTGGCGGCGATGGTGATGATGGCCAGATAATCGTCGCGGGTTTTGAACGAGGGGATGGCCACCAACAGGCCGGTCACGGCGGCGGCGGCGCCGCCCACGAGCAGGACGAAGGGAAAAAGGTACACGGCCATCTCCGGGGACAGCAGGGCGGTTCCAAAGACTTTGTCATCGGTGAACAGCATCACGTTGACGATGGAACTGACATAGGCGCCCACGGCCATGAACCCGGCATGGCCACAGGCGAACTCTCCCATGTAGCCGTTTACGATGTTGAAGCTGCTGGACAAAATGATGTTCACGCCCATGAACATGATGACGGATTGGATATACAGGTCGATGTATTCCTGGTGGGACATGAACACGATCACGCCGATCAGTGCCAAAAGGATCGTGGGGACGGTTAATTTGCGCATTGAAGCCCTCGAATACCAAGTGAGTGAGGAGAGCGAGAGGCCGCTCGGTCATAGTGTGTTTTCATCGTTAGATTTTGGTCGTGCCGGCCACGCCGAACATGCCCGTGGGTTTGATGCACAGGATGGTCATCAGGATGGCGAAGGCGATCAGCTCCCGGAAAGTCGAGGGAAAGACCGCGACAACGAGGATTTCGACGAATCCAAGGAGAAAGCCCCCGAAAAACGCCCCCCGGATGTCGCCAATTCCTCCGACAACGGCCGCGATAAAGGCTTTCCAGCCAATGAGGGCGCCCATGTAGGGGTCGAGGATGGGATAGGACATGGCGAAGAGCAGACCGGCCAGACCGGCGAAGGAGGAGCCGAGGATGAAGGTGAAGACGATGATCGTGTCGATGGGGATACCCATCAACGGCACGGCGAATTTGTCGTAGGAAATGGCGCGCATGGCCATGCCGATCTTGGTCTTGGTGACAATGAAATGCAAAATGACAAAGACCAGGATGGCGGAAATCACGACTCCGATTTTGAGGTTGGTCATGCTCAAATCGCCAACGGTGTAGACGACCTTGTCCACGATGTCGGGAAAGCTTTTCCGACTGGCTCCAAACAGGGCCAGGTTGCCGTTTTCGAGCACCAGGCCGCACATCAACGCCGTGATGACGACGTACAGGCGGTGGGCTCCCTTGCGGCGCAGGGGGCGGTAGGCGATGCGTTCGATGGACACGCCCACCAAGGCGGTGAGGATCATGGTCAGGGGGATGACCATGGCCAGGATCATCCAGCCGGGCAGCGAAAAGGTCATGCCCAGAAAAGCCGAGGCGATGAAAAAGGCGATGTAGGCGCCAACCATGAAAATGTCGCCGTGGGCGAAATTGATCAGACGCAGCACGCCGTAAACCAGCGTGTAGCCCAGGGCTATCAGTGAATAAAAACTGCCCCACTGAAACGCGTTGAAGAGGTTTTGCAGAATACTTGCGAGCACGAATTTCCCCCCTTGAGTCCAGTGTCCCAAAGACTTTTGTTGACAATGAAAGGCCCTGGCGGGCTTTGAAATAAAAAAGGCGCGGAGCATGTGCTCCGCGCGCTTGGTTCAATTCGTCATGGGCACACGGATTTCGTGAACACGAACTCGCCCTTGTCGCTGATCTTGACGACCACGGCGCATTTGATGGGATCGCCCTGTTCGTCGAATTTCATGTTGCCGGTGATGCCGGGGAATTCGGGGATGGCGGCCATGGCGTCGCGGATGGCCTTGCGATCGGCGCGGGTCTTGCCGCTCAGGCCGCCGGTGTTCTGGATGGCCTGGAGCACGATGCGGGTCGCGTCCCAGGTCAGGGCGGCGACGTCGGCCGGCTCATAGCCGTATTTCGCCTTGTAGCGGTCGATGAAGACCTTGGTGTCGCCGGTGGCGCCGGCGGCGGCGTAGTGGGTCGAGAAGTACTGTCCCTTGCAGTCGTCGCCACACAGGGCCATCAGTTCGGAGTTGCCCCAGGCGTCGGCGCCCATGAACGGGCCCTTCCAGCCAAGATCGTGGGCCTGTTTGATGATCAGGGCGACCTCGTTGTAATTGTTGGGCAGGAAGATGAAGTCCGGCTTGGCGGCCAGGATCTTGGTCAGCTGGGCGCTGAAGTCCTGGTCCTTGGAGGAGTAGGATTCAAAGGCCTTGACGCTGTTTTCGCCATTTTTGGAATTGAAGTCGTCGCGGAAAATTTCGGCCAGGCCCTTGGAATAATCGTTGTCCAGGGCGTAGAGCACGGCCGCGGTCTTGGCGCCGAACTGCTCCATGGCGAAATCCACGGCCACCGGGCCCTGGAAGGGATCAAGGAAGGCGGCCCGGAAAACCCAGGGCCGGTCCTTGGTGGTGTCCGGGTTGGTGGACCAGGGAGAGATCATGGGCGTCTGGTTGTCGTCGGAGGCCTGTCCGGCCGGCACGGCCTGCTTGCTGGAGTTGGGGCCGACAATGGCCAGGACGTTGTCGCGCTCGATGAGCTTCAGGGCGGCGGAGACAGCGGATTCGGCCTTGGATTCATTGTCTTCGTAAATAAATTCGAGTTGGTACTTTTTGCCACCCACTTCCAGGCCCCCGGCGGCGTTGATTTCCTCCCGGAGCATTTCCCCGGCGAATTTCGACTCCTCGCCTACTTTGGGGATGTCACCGGTCAGGGGAATGTTGAAGCCGATTTTGATGCTTTCGGCTCCTCCGGCCGTGGCGAAGAGCAGCACGCTTGCCATTGTCAGAAAAACACGGGCGAATTTCTTCACAGACAACCTCCAGAAGTAAGTGTTACAGAGTTGGACATCCTTACGCTAGAAAAATTAAAAAATAAAGGGGCTTGAAGCAAGAAAGCCACTTCTGGTCCAGAAAATTTGGTCCAAAAAAGACAATATGATTCGGCACCTTTAGTTCCCGGTTGATTGTGCAATCACCGTGCCTGTGACATTTTTCGGATATCGAATCGCTGTACCCATCCGTTTTCTCCTTCGTGATCAAATGCCCATCTCGTCGCCATGTCGCCGTATTTGTTCCCCATGAACAGCTCGGCTGGCGAAATTGTCAAACCGACCGCCATGTTCACGGGTGTATTATCCAAAATTGTAAATTATTGAGCCCAATCCGGGTGCCATGTCGTTCCATCAAAACCGTGCGTGTTGATCATCCAATCGGGAATTTTTGCTCTTTGCGTTTGCATGAAATGCCTCGCTATATTAAGGGTATACTAGATCAAATTATTTCCCGGTTTGGTAGAAAATTTCTAACCTGTTGGACTGGTTGAAAATTGAGAAGCCGACGGCTTGATTGGCGCGCCGCCGCGCGGCGCGTCCCGGCGGGGCTTGGCTTGAGACAAAAAAACGAGATTCACGAACATCGCAACCGTGAAGTCAGGAGGGGACATGTTTCGGTTTTTCGCATCTGCTCGGAAAGGGCTTTGCATCGGCGCGGCTCTGCTGTTGGTTTTGTGTCACGCCCCGGTACGCGCCGATCTGTCGGAGCTGGAGGGAACCCATGGCCATGCTCCCGTGGATGGCCCGTCGGCCCTGGAGGGGACCGTGGAGGCCGGTGGGCCTTCGATTCCGGGCGTCGTGGATGACGGCGTGACCTGCGAGCCTGGTTCACCCTGTCGGGAAACCGCGACCGAGCTGCCCTTGCGCGTGTTGCCCCGGCCATTCTCCAACATGTACCACGATGCCGAGGCCAAGGACGACGCCGTGGCCAGGGCCAATGTTCCGGCCTTTCGCCCCCTGTATGTTTTTGAGCGCCAGGGGCTCGATCTGAATGATCCCGCCGATCCCAAGGGCTGGTACCGGGTCGGGTCCTCCCGCATCCAACCCGAGGGCTGGATGCAAGCCAAGGATGTGCTGGAATGGCGTCAGGCCTTGCTCGTGTCCTACACGCATCCCGGCAATCCCCTCGAAGGCCGGCGTCCGGTGCTCATGTTCCGGGACAAGGCCGCCCTGGAGGGCGTCGTCGATGATCTGGACATGGCCGGCAGGGCCGGTGAACTCTACAAGAGCATCGAAGCCGGCAACGTGCCCGAGAGCGTTGTCAGCATGGAGCCCCAGCGTTTTGTCGATATCACCCGGCAGTTTTACGTGTTGCCCATCCTGCAATGGTCCCAGACGCAAATCGGGGGGGATGACGTCCGCCTTTTGCAACTGGCCGCCGCCGTGCCCCGAAGCCGGGGCGCGGACACGCTGGAAAACGACGAATACCGTGATCAGGCCCAGGTCGGTCGCACCCAGGGCGGGGCGGTCCTGGCCGATGTCAAGGCCGATATCGTTTTTGTCGTGGACACCACGCGCAGCATGCAGCCCTTTATCGATCTGACCCGCGAGGCCGTGGCCGGCATGGCCAAGAAATTCAGCGGTGACACGGCCGACCGCTTTCGTTTCGGACTGGTGGTCTACCGCGATTCCCTGGAGGTCGCGCCACGGCTTGAATACGTGACCAAAAATCTCACCCCGGAGCTGGTCGGGGCCGAGGATCTGGCTGGCTTGCTGGCTTCCCAGGCCGGGGCCACGTCCGTGGGCAGCGTGGACTACGCCGAGGAAGCCTTTGCCGGCGTGGATGTGGCGTTGCGCTCCAAATGGCGGGACGGGGCGCTTCGTTTCGTTATTCTTCTGGGCGATGCCAGCGCCCATCCCAAGGGGCACAAGCAGAACACCACGGGCAAGGACGAAGTCGATCTGCGCCGTGAATACGACGACGCCCAGGTTCATCTTCTGGCTGTCCACTTGCAGGATCCCAGGGCCGAGGAGGATTACCCGGCCGCCCAGGGTCAGTTTTCCCATCTGGCCCGTGTTCGCGGCGAAGAGGGCGAGGCCGCGATCAAGGAAATCAAGGCGTTTGACGAGGAGGAATACAGGGCTTTTGCCGAGCATCTGACCGCCCGCGTGACCGGCCTGATGAGCCAGACCAGGGGCAAGGAGCCAGCACAGGGCGCGGCGGCGGAGCCCTTGGCGGAAATCGACAAGCTGTGGGAGGCGGCCCTGATCGAGTACATTGGCAAGGAAGCCTCTCCGCCCAAGGACATCGTGGCCTGGGCCGTGGACCGGGATCTGACCAATCCGGCCGACCGCTCCCTGGAAGTCCGCGTCCTGGTCACCAGGGAGCAACTCTCCTCCCTGGCCCAGGCGCTGGATCAGGTGGTGCAGGCCCTGATGCGGGCCGAGGTGACCCAGTCCCAGTTCTTCGAGGCGTTGCAGGCCGTTTCGGGTCAGACCATGAAGCGGCCCGAGGATATCGCCGGCGCGACCAAACTGGCGGACGCGGGGCTGCTTCCGGCCTTTATCCAGAGTCTGCCCTATAAAAGCGACATCCTGTCCCTGACCGATGACATGTTCGCGAGCATGACCGCCGAGCAACGGTCACGGTTGGAATGGAGCATTCTGGCCAAGCTTGACCAGTACCGGGCCATCAACGAGCAGGTCGACGCTTGGTTTCGTCTGAACGACACGGACTCGGACCAGGATTTGGTGTACCCCCTGCATATCGACTATCTGCCCTGAACGGAGGCTCCTGTTGACCGCGCCCATGGTGTATCTGGAGGATTTGCTCAAGACGCGCAGCCAAAGCGAAAGCGTTTTCGAGTTGCGGGTGCCGCGTTTCGCGGTGCTGCCGGGCCAGATGATCGCGGTCATCGGGGAAAGCGGATGCGGCAAGAGTACCTTGCTGGACATGGTTGCCCTGGTCATGGCTCCGACCAGGGTGGCCAGGTTCGAGGTCGCTTCGGCCCAGGGGCACGTTCACGACGTGGCCGGGCTCTGGGCCCAGGGCCGCGAGGGCGATTTGGCCCGATTGCGCCGCGACTGCTTCGGTTATGTCTTGCAGACCGGCGGCTTGCTGCCGTTTTTGACCGTCGGTCAAAATGTCTTGCTGCCTGGCAGGATCAAGGGCTCGGGCATGAGCGAAAGCCGGGTCCGCGCCCTGGCCAGCCGACTGGGCGTGGATCATTGCTTGGACCGCATGCCCGCGTCGTTGTCCATTGGCCAGCGCCAGCGCGCGGCCATTTTGCGCGCCCTGGCCCATCAGCCACGGCTGGTCCTGGCCGACGAGCCTACGGCCGCCGTGGACAAGGCCCGGGCCCGGGTCATCCTGGACGACATGCACAAACTGGCTCGGGAGGAGGGGGTGGCCGTGGTCGTGGTCACCCACGACGTGGACCTGGTCACGAACAGGGCCGACGTGGTCTACTCTTTTGAAACCACGCAGGTTTCCGAGCAGGTGACCCGTTCTGTCTGCCGCCGGGAGGCCGGGACATGACGCCGCGCCCCATGATCCTCGTTCCGGGCCTGGCCGCGGCCCATCTGGCCCACGAATGGATTCTGACCCTGTGTCTGGTCATTGCCCTGGCCGCCGTTGTCTCCCCGCTCTTGGTCCTGATGGGTCTCAAGCACGGCACCATTCAGACCCTGCGCGACCGTTTGGTCGAGGACCCTGTTTTTCGGGAAATCCGCCCCGTCCAGACCCGGGAGTTCCCGGCGCGATGGTTTGAAACCCTGGCCGCCAGACCCGGCGTGGGTTTTTTGACCCCGACCATCCTGCCCTTGTCCTCGGTTATCCAGGTCGTGCCCGCTGGCCGAACCACGGGAGAACTTTTCGACCTCGTGCCCACGGCGTCCGGAGACCCGCTGTTGCTGGAAAACGGCGGCGTTATTCCGGCCGACGGTGAGGCGGTGCTCACGGCCGAGGCGGCCCGTCTGGCCGGGGTGAAGGCCGGCGACGAGCTGGCGGTCCGGGTCACGCGGTCCAGGGGCGGCCAAACCGAGACCGCCGAGGCACGGCTTGGAATCGTGGCCGTCCTGGAACCCCGCGCCGGTTCCCTGGCCAGGGTTTATGCGCCGTTGTCGTTTGTGTCGGACGTGGAAGCCTACAAGGAAGGGCATGCCGCTCCGGCCAGGGGTTGGACGGGCGAAACACCGACGCCCTACGCGAGCTATGACGGCGCCGTGCTGGTGTTGCGCGAACCGCTGTCGCCCATCCGGCGCACCGGACTGATCATCAACACCGGCTTTGGACACATCCGCGACCTGAGCCCGGAGCAAGCCGCCGACCTGCTTGGATTTTCCCTTCCGTCAAGCCTCGTGGTCCTTGATTTGGGGGCTCCTGGCGCGTCCATCACCGTGTCCAACCTGCAGGCCATCGACCGGAAGCTGCGGGGCGAAACCCGGTTGCTGCTTCCCTATGCCGTGGACGTGGGCCTGATTCATGATGGCCAGGCCCAGCGGCCCGTGGGCTTGTCCGTGGATGCCGATCAGGCTGCCCTGCTGGGGCTGTCCGCCACGCCCTGGGGCGCGTTTGGCCGGACGCCGCCACGGGACGAGGCCTTGACCAGCGTTCTTTGGCCCCGGGCCCGGACAGGGACGGGGCCGGCGGAGACCGTCGAGGTCGTTTCTTCCACGGGCGAGACGTTGGCCTTCCCCTTGCGCGTCGCGGGTGTCACCCGCCTGGACCGGCCGGTGGTGCCGGTGGAGCTGGTCGGCATTTTGCGCACGGCCGGTCAGCGGGACGTGCTTTTCAATCGCGACACCGGCCGGTTCGAGATGGCGCGGGGCGGGTATCGGGGGTTCCGCCTGTACGCCGCGAGCATCGATCACGTTCCGGAGCTGTACCAATGGCTCAAGGACGAGGGCATCGAGGTCGTGGCCGAGGTCGAGGCCATCGGGCGCATCCGCGTTTTGGACCGGGGTCTGAGCCGGTTGTTCTGGCTTATCGCCCTGTTGGGCCTGTTCGGCGGCACGGCCGTGCTGGTGGCCAGCTTGTACGCGGCCGTGGAACGGCGGCGGCGCGATTTGGGGGTGCTGCGCCTGCTGGGCTTCACCCGCGTCCATGTGTTTCTGTTTCCGGTCTTGCAGGGGCTCATGATCGCCGCTTTCGGGCTGGCGGCCGGATTTGGCGGTTATGCGGCCCTGGCATTGGCCATCAACCGGTCCTTTGCCTCGGAATTGGCTCCGGGCGAAGTGTTTTGCGTGCTGCCCCCGGCCTACGTGCCGTTTTTTTGCGTCGTGACCCTTGCCCTGGCGGGTTTGGCCTCCCTGGCCGCCGCCTGGCGGGCGACCCGGATCGATCCCGCGGAGGTTATTCGTGAACAGTAGTCGTGGCAGGCGCCGCCTTGGCGGCGCGTCGTGGAACATGGTCGTTTTGTTCGTGGTGGCGGCGCTTGTGGCGGCGTTTTGTCCAGTTCTGGCCGAGACGCCACCCCAGACCGTGTCCAATCCCAAACCGGCCGAGGGCGATGTGATTCTGCCCATGCCGGGCGACGCGGCGATGGTTTTTCGACGCGTGGCCGTGCCCGGCAAGGGATTCTGGGGCGACGAGAGCCGCGTCATCCAGATCGGCGACGCCTCGGGCGGAATCTTCGAGGGGCTGCAACGCACCCAGATCAGCGGTTCCTTTCCGGGGCCTGACGATACCTGGGAAATTATCCTGGCCAAATACGAGCTGACGCGCGGTCAATATGTCGCGGTCATGGGCATGGACGCCTTGCTGGCCGCGAGCCGGGATCCCGAGGACCAGACGTTGCCGACCCTCGCCGGCCGCGCCCTGCGTGACGCCCTGATGAAGCCCCTGGCCTTTGTTTCGTATCAGGATGTTTTGGAATTCATGCGGCGCTACAACGCATGGCTGTTCGATTCGGCCCATCCCGAGCGGGTCGGGGCCATGCCGCGTCTGGACGGCGCGCCGGGTTTCGTGCGTCTGCCGACCGAGGACGAATGGGAATACTGCGCCCGTGGCGGCCTGGTCGGGATCGGGGCCGGTATCTTTGATAACGCCCTGCCGTTCGCGGCGGGCGAGGTCGATGCCCATGCCTGGCATGTGGGCAACGCCAAGCACCGGCTGCGTCCCATTGGACTGCGTCAGCCCGATACCAATGGATTTCATGATCTTTTTGGCAATGTTCAGGAAATGACCTCGGGGCTGTTTCGGCCGGAAATCTGGCAGGGCAAGCCCGGCGGCGTGGCCGTGCGCGGCGGCGGCGTGTCCACGCCCCCGGGCGATTTGCGCAGCGCCGCCCGGGCCGAGCTCGATGTTTACGCCTGGAACGCGGACGAGAAAAAGGTCGAGGAGCGCCGGTCGTTCAACACCGGGGCGCGTCTGGCCATTGGAAGCAATGTCGTGGTTGGCACGGCCCAGCGGGCCAGGATCGAGAAGGAATACGAAGCCTACCGGACGGAGTTGCGCCGGTCCATGCCCGTGGGTCGGACCCTGGACAATCTGGTGGCTCAGGCCTCGGTCCAAATCGGCGACACCGATCCCATCATCGCGCGTCTGATCAAGGATAACCCGAGTCTGCGCGAACCCCTGGGCGCGGTTCAGACCACCCTGGCCACGGCCAGGGAACGCCTGGAACTGGCCCAGCGCGAGAGCGCGCGCAGTCTGGCCCAGGACGCGGCCCGCAACGGGGTCAATCTGTCGGTGTATTTGTCCCGGCTGGAACGTCTGGCCCAGACCCTGAAAACGGCGCGCGAACTGGCCGAGGTCTCGGCCAGGTACCAGGAACAGCTGGCCACCGTGGAGAAGTCCGTGGCCGAACTGGAAGCGGCCCTGGGCGAGCAGATGCGGGGGTACGCCGAGAAAATCGGCACCCTGGGCGGGTATGACCAGACCTATATAGACCATGCCTTCACGGACTTGGAAGCCAGGGACATGACCGCTCGCGAGCGGCTGGTCATGGACTTGCTTAAAACGCATGTCGCGGCCTTTTCCGAACAGCGACGCCCCGGGAAAGAGGCGTGGCTGGAGGAATTCCGGACGCGCTTTGCCGGTTTTTCTGATTCATGAGCCAACGGAAACAGGGAGGACGAAATATGAAAATCGTGAAAGCCACTATTGTGATCGTGATTATCTGCGCCTTGCTGCCGGGCTGCGCGACCACTTCGGACCAGACCCGGACCAAGGCCGAGGGCACGGCCGTGGGGGCGGTGCTGGGTGGATTGCTTGGGTACGCCGTCGGCGGTGGCCGGGGCGCGGCCATCGGCGCGGTCGCCGGGGCTGGCGTCGGCTTTTTGGTCGGCAACGAAATCGCCAAGCGCAAACAGGCCTACGCCACCACCGAGGAATTTTTGGACGCCGAGATCGCCCACACCCAGGAATACAATCGGACGGCCCTGGCCTATAACCAAAAATTGTCCCAGGACGTCGCCGTGCTCGAACGGGAATCATCCACGCTGCGCGCCAAATACGACAAGGGCAAGGCAGACAGGCAGACCCTGATCGCCAAGCGGGACACGCTGCAAAAGCGGATCGACGACAGCAAGAAGCTGGAAGAGACCCTGGCCAAGGAGCTGGAGGTGCAGACCGCCATTCTGGACGAGGAACGCCAGAAGCGGCCGGCGGACGATCAGTATGTCGTCCGCCTGGAAAAGGAAGTAAACGCCCTGCGGAAGAACCTGGACCAGTTGCGTGACGGTGGTTCCCAGCTGGCCCGCATCGACCAGAGGTTGTCCGTATGAAATCCATTGCCTGGATACTGGTGGTTGCCGGCCTGATGGTGCTGGTGGGATGCGCCGGGGGAAATCACGATCCGCGCCAGGGCGGCTTTTTCGGCGGCGTGGCCGGACTTGGCGGAGGCGGCTACAAGGACCGGGTCGCGGAGCGCGAGGCCCGGCTGGATGAGTTGCGGGCCGTGCAGCAGGAACTGGATGTGGAGCAAAGCCAGCTCGAGTCCCGCAAGTCCGCTGTCCAGGCCCAGGTGGACCAGGACCGCGCCAAGGTCGCGGCCATGCGGGACGACATCGCGGCCCTGGAAAAAAAAGCCTCGGCCCTGTCCGCCAGACAGGGCGCGGACCGGAAGCGGGTCGATGAATTGCGACAGCGGATCACGGCGTTGAAATCCAAGGTCGGCCGGCAGCAAGCCTCCCTGGACGATCTGGAAGGCAGCGGCCAGGGGGACAGCGACGTGGACTTGCGCCGCAAGCAATTGGAAGCCCAGCGTGACGCCCTGCGCAAGGAATACGATCTGCTCATGAAAATGCAGATGGAGCTGGCCCGGTGAGGATCGGTCTGGCCGTGACCGCCGTGCTGGCCGCCGTGCTGGCCGGGCAGTGCCTGCAGGCCGCGCCGCTGGAGGACATTCGGGACATTTTGCGCCGGCATCTCCTGAATCCGCCGGATGAGAACGCCCTGGCCGCGTTGACCGAGGACAATCTGCCGCGCCGCCTGCCCGACATCGATCCGCATGCCCGGCTCTTTTCGGCCTCGGAGTACCGCGCTCCCCTGGTGGGCGGCGAAACCTGGATCGGCATCGGCGCCGCCCTGGTCATGCGAGACGGGAATATCGTGCTTCATGTGTACAAGGACGGCGGCGCGGACCGGGCCGGGATTCCGGACCGCTCCCGCCTGCTGGCCATCGACGGCGAGGTGGTCCGGGGCGTGGACGTGGAAGGCGTCGCCGCCCGACTCAAGGGCGAGGCCGGGTCCACGGTCCGGTTGCGCCTGTCCCTGCCCGACGGAAGGCAGGGGAGCTTCACGGTCCGCCGGGAAGCGTTCACGCCCCTGGATGTGGAGTTGGTGCCTCCCGGAACGCGGCGCGTCGTGCGTGTCCGTGATTTCGCCAGTGGCGTGACCCGGCCGGCCATGCGCGCCACCTTGGATTTCCTGGCCAGGAATGTGTCCTCGGACGCCACGGCGCCGGTCGTCATCGATCTGCGCGACGCGCCTGGCGGCGATTTGTACGAGGCCTTTGATCTGGCCGGGCTGTTTTTGCCGCCGGGGGCGCTGTTGGGCACCATCCGGGGGCGGGACGGATACGCCATGGAAATCCGCTCGCCGGGCGGAATCAAGTACACCATGCCCCTTGTTCTGTTGGTCGGTCCGGACACGGCCAGCTCGGCCGAGATTTTCGCCGGCATCCTGCGCCAGCACGACCGGGCGCGTCTCGTGGGGCGGACGACGTACGGCAAATGTTCCTCCCAGACCGACGCCCTTTTGTCCGATGGATCGGTGTTGCGCTATACAAACAAGGAAGTGCTTTTTCCGGATGGAAATACCTGCTCCGGATTGGGGCTTCGTCCCGACCTGAGCGTGAGCGCCGACGAGCTCGATACATTGCCCCGGCTCATGGAAAGGGCGCGATCCCTTTTTCCCTGAGCCGGACCGATCATGCGGGGAGTGCTCACGGGCAAGCCCGCTCATTTTTCCGCGTCGTGGTGTTTGGGCGCGACGAGAAATAATCCCTTGGAGGACGATCATGGTGCGAAGTGCTTTGGTATGTCTGGCGCGTCTGGTCCTTTGCGTGCTGATTTTTTCCGGTCAGGCCCTGGCCTGGACGTCGGGGCTCAAGGAGGCTGCCGATGCCTTTGCCCTGGGCACGGCCACGCCGTCTCAGGAAATGATGGTTTTCATCCACAACAAGGAGGTCAACCTTCTGGCCCAGGAAGGCAAGA
>RZYB01000018.1 GCA_009930495.1 Deltaproteobacteria bacterium | reverse complement strand
CCGGGTCCATGCAGATCATTCTCTTCACCCATCAGGCCCATGTCGCCGACATGGCTTTGGGCCTGGGCCTGGATGACCGGGTGTTCGTGCACCGGCTGTGAGGCCATGCTTTTTGGGCGTAGTGGACAGGCTGGTTCCGACGCGACGGGCCTTTGTTCGGATTATGTTTCAAAAAACCTTGGAGCGAGGCCATCTTGGCCCCGTCCATGCGGCCAGGGCGTCCACGCTTTTAGGAATAATTCACATCGTGATCGAAAAAGAGAATTGCAAACGCAAAAGTGGCTGTTTTTTCGAAGCTGGAACGGGGAATGCTAATGGATAACGTTTTGTCCTGATTGAAATTCGTGCGTACAACAAAAAAGGCCGGGAAGTCGCCTTCCCGGCCAGCCGATGGAGGAGGGCCTGATATATTAGGCCTTGTTTCTGGAGAACGAGCCGAAGAGCTTGGCGAACACGGCCTTGCGATCCATGAGGCCAGGCATGGTGGCGGCGGCCACGGCGTAGCCGTGGTACGAAGAGGGCGCCATCTGGTAGAGGTAGATGACCCGGACATCCTCGGCGTCGCCCAACACCGCGTCCGGATACTTCTTTTGGACCTCGGCCAGACGTTTTTCGGCCAGGGCCAGCATTTCGTCCCGATCTCCAAAGTTCATTGCGCCCGTGGGGCAGGCCTGCACGCAGGCGGGCAGCAGGCCGTTTTGCACGCGGTCCAGACACATGGTGCATTTGGTCATGATCTTGGTTTCTGGATCCTGACGCGGGATATTGTACGGGCAGGCTTCCCGGATTTCATCGAAATCGGGCAGGTCCTTGGTGCGCTCGGTGAAAATCACCGCGCCGGTCGCCTCGTCCTGGATGATGGCCTGATCGTCGTAGGCGTCGGCCGTCAGTTTGCAGGGCGGCACGGTGCAGTGCCGGCACTGCTCCGGAAAGAAGAGCCACGCGAGCATGTCGCCCTTGTCATCGGCCACTTCCTTCATGTGCACGGTTTTATAGGTGATGGCCGAGACGTCCATGGGGTTTTGATGCGATCCATGATTGCGCGTTTGTTCGGCCGGGAGTTTGTTCCACTGCTTGCAGGCGACCTGGCAACCCCGGCAGGCCGTGCACTTGGTCAAATCGACGAAGAATGATTTTCCTGACATAGTGACTCCTTACGCTTTCTTCACGTTGACCATGAAGGCCTTGCTTTCCGGGATGCCGGTGTTCGGATCACCGACCGCGGCCGTGAGCAGGTTGGCGGCGTCGCCGCCGTCCTTGGGCCAGACCCAGCCGAAGTGCCAGGGGATGCCGATCACATGGACCGTGTTCCCCAATACCTGGAAGGGCTTGAAGCGCTTGGTGACAATGGCGATGGCCCAGAGTTCGCCACGCTGATTCTCCAGGATGACTTTTTCGCCGTTCTTGATGCCCTTGAGCTCCGCCAACTCCTCGCTCATTTCACAGAACATCTGCGGTTCGGCCTCGGTCAGCCAGGGCAGCCAGCGGGTCAGAACGCCTGTCTGCCAGTGCTCGGTGACGCGGTAGGTGGTGCAGACGAAGGGGTAACGCGGGTCGCAGACCGTGCGTTTGTGGGCCTCGTCGGCGAACATCAGGGCCGTCGGGTTGTTGAGCCGCTTGGAGAAGGGATGCTCGGAAATGGGGCATTCCAGCGGTTCATAGTGCTCGGGCAGGGGGCCGTCGTTCAGGCCGGGGCCGTAAATCTGGCCCATGCCGTGTTGGTGCATGATGAACGGATGCTTGGCCCCGGCGTCGCCGCCGCCGTCGACCACGTCGATGAGCCATTTTTTGTTGGCGCCGTCCCAGGCCAGGACGGGTTTTTCCGGAGCCCAGGGCTTGCCGCTGAGGTCAACCGAGGCGCGGTTGTAGATAATGCGGCGGTTGACCGGCCAGGACCAGGTCCAGTTCGGGAACAAACCGATTTTTTCCTGTTCCGGAGTCTGGGTCTTGTCGCGCCGGGCGGCCATGTTGCCCTTGTCCGTGTAGGAACCGCTGTAGATCCAGTTGCCGGAACAGGTCGAACCGTCGGCCTGAAGCAGGAGGAAGCTCGGCAGCTGGCTGCCGGCCTTGTACACGGTTTCCTTGCCGTCGGCGCCCTTGATGGTCGTGTCCTTCAGGAAGTAGCCGTTGATGAGCTTGGCCACCTTGTGTGGGTCGAAGACGTGCCCGTCGCCCCAGTCGTCGGTATTGAGGCCCAGAATGGGTTCGGGAAAGGCGCCCTTTTCCTTTTCGTAGAGTTCGCGAATCTTGAGCATGAGCTCATAGATGATGTCGCCGTCCGGCTTGGTCTCGCCCGCCGGTTTGGGGCCGGCATAGCGCCATTGCATCCAGCGGCCGGAGTTGGAAATGGAGCCTTCCTTTTCCACGGACACGCAGCACGGCAGGAAAAAGACCTCGGTCTTGATTTTTTTCGGGTCCATGCCCGGACCTTTCCAAAAGGAGCCGGTTTCGTTCTCGAAGATGTTCACGTTGACCAGCCAGTCGAGCTTGGACAGGGCCTGGCGGGTCTTGTTGGAGTCCGCGCCGCTGGAGGCCGGGTTCATGCCCCAGGCGAAGAAGCCCTTGAACTGCCCCTTGAGCATCTTGTCGAAGAGCAGAAGCCAGGAGGCGTTCTGGGTGTCGCCCAGCTTGGGCAGCCAGGAATAGGCCGTGGGCAGATCCGCTTTTTTGTACAAGGATTTGAGCAGGCTGGCCATGTACTTGGGCTGGTGCTGCTTCCAGTTGACGCTTTTGGGGTCCTTGCTGACCGGGGTGATGCCCTTGAGATAGTCCTCGTAGGCCTGCTGCTTGGCGCGCGGCGTGGGCAGATAACCGGGGATGATATGGAAGAGCAGGGCCTGGTCCGTGGAACCCTGGACATTGGCCTCGCCGCGCAGGGCGTTCACGCCACCGCCGGCCACGCCCATGTTGCCCAGGAGCAGCTGGATGATGCTCATGGCGCGAATGTTCTGCACGCCGACGGTGTGCTGGGTCCAACCCATGGCATACAGGATGGTGCCGGCCTTCTCGGGTTTGCCCGTGGCCGCGTAGGTCTTGTAGACCGCCATCAATTTGTCCTCGGGCGTGCCGGTGACCGAGACAACGGTCTGGACATTGTAGCGCTCGTAATGCTTTTTCATGATCTGGTACACGCAGCGCGGGTCGGAGAGGGTCATGTCGCGCTTGGGCACGCCGTTTTCGTCCATTTCAAAGGCCCAGGATTTTTTGTCGTACTTACGGCTGGCTTCGTCGAAACCCGTGAAAAGGCCGTCATTGAAGCCGAAATCCTTGGACACGATGAAGGACGCGTTGGTGTATTGGAGAACGTATTCCTTTTGGATCAGGTCGTTGTCCACGATGTACTTGATGAGGCCGCCCAGGAAGGCGATGTCGCTGCCCGAACGCAGCGGGGCGTAGATGTCGGCCTTGGTCGACGTGCGGGTGTAGCGTGGATCGACATGAATGACGGTTCCGCCTTGTTCCTGCGCCCGTAAAACCCACTTGAAGGAAATGGGATGGTTTTCGGCAGCATTGCTGCCCATGATCAAAATGCAATCACTGTTCTTGAAATCGATCCAGTGATTGGTCATCGCGCCGCGTCCGAACGACTCTGCCAGAGCCGCGACAGTCGCGCTGTGTCAAATACGGGCCTGATGCTCGATGTACGTCAGCCCCAGGCTGCGGAGCATGGCCTGGTAGATCCAGCATTCCTCGTTGTCCATGGCCGCCGAGCCGACGGAAGCCAGGGCCTCGCAGCGATTGACCACGTTGTGCTTGGCGTCCGTGGCGGTGAAGGCCGCGTCGCGGACCTTTTTCACGCGCTTGGCGATTTCCGTGAGCATCCAGTCCCAACTTTTTTCTTCCCACGTGTCGCTGCCGGCGGCCCGGTAGCGGGGCTTCAGGACGCGTTGGGGATTCTCGGCCAGCTGGAAATGCGCCGAGCCCTTGGCGCACAGAGCGCCCTCGTTGATGGGATGATCCGGATCGCCCTCGATGTTGATGGCGCGCCCTGTTTTTTCGTCCGTGGTGACGATAAGCCCGCAGCCAACGGAACAGTAGCAGCAGACCGAGGTGGTTTCCTTGCCCTTGCGCAGGGTCATGAGCTGCGCGTGGGCGGTGGTCGGAGCCAGATTGAAGCCCAGGCCTCCGAAGGCCGTGACCGTGGTGGCGGCGGCCGTGAGTTTGACGAATTCTCTTCTACCCAGTTTCATGTCGTCCCTCCTGACAGTGGTTCTGGTGTGTTAGCTTCCGCGAATTTCCCGGTTGAGCCGGACGAGGAGCAGTCTTCCCGCCGGTACCGGCATGTCGATGCCTTGGCCGGGAACGGTGGGAAGACGGGGCGCTTCGCGGCGGATTGGCGTGATCGGCCGGGACAGCACCGCGCTCAGATCAAATCCCAGCCCGCCAAAGGGCAGTGCCCGATCGTCCTGGATGGACGCCTGGCGCGCGGGGCTGGTGGGTTTGGGTGATGTGTATCGCGAGATCTTCATGATGCCATCGTGTTGTCGGAATTGCCCTTCATGGCAAGGGAATCCTTATTCCTCAAAGTCCGGCACCCAGGCGCACAGGAATTCCGCCAGAATGGGGAAGATATCTTCGTTTTTATGATTGTATCGGAATTCCAGCTCCTTGATGTAGAGTGGAAAGTTGCGGGGGGAAATGCCCTTCAGGCGTCGGAACCAGTCCTTGGAAAAGGACCAGAATCCCTTGGTCGAGTCGATGCACAGGCCCTTGTCGGCATGGCGGATGTTGTAGACGGAAGAAAGGTGGCTGCCGCCGGTCAAAAGGGCCGCGTACTGCTTGAATTTATCGGTATATATGATTTTTCCCAGGCTGGCTGTTTTCAGATGGAAATTCATTTTGAAATGGACGATGCTGTCGCCGTCCAGTTCGGGGATCAGATCGACAAAAACGTGCGGGCCGCGTTCGACGATTCCGAAGACAGGCATGCGCGTGCTGCTTTTGGAGCTCATGTCCAGATGGAATTTTCCCGACTTTCCGAAGTCCAGGCCCTCGATGGATCGGAAGATGAGCCTTGCGTCCAGGGAATGGGCCATGATGGCCATGCGCAGGGTGGTCACGGATTTGTAGGCCGTGTTGTAGGACACGTTCAGCTGTTCGGCCACGCGTCCGGTGGGCGCTTCCAGTTCAAACAGCTTGATCAGCCGCAGCCATTGCTGGCAGGTCAGGTTGCCGTTGTTGACGAAGCGTTGGCTGAAATCGTGGAAGGTGTAGCCGCAGCGGGAACAGCGTTTGCGCCCCTGGCGCAATGCGTAGAGTTTGCGGGCGCGGCATTTGGGGCAAAATCGCTGATGGTTTTTCCAGCAAAATTGCAACAGATATTTTTTTGCAGAATTTTCATTTTTTACAATTTTTTCAAATTCTTGAAAATTCATTTCAAAAAATCCAGGTGTAAAAGTATGAGTATTAAGTCAAATATGCTTTTCTCTGGAGATGTGGTTTATCCATAATTTACCAGGGCTGCACTATGTCATAAAAGACATAATCAGACACTTGCCGTGAATTGGGTTTTCATATTTTGGCACAAGGCATTGCGTTCGGGAATATCATTCAACCACGGATTTCCAAAGAGAGGTACGTGTGCTGGGACGAAAAGACATTTCATGGCTGCTGCTGGTTTGCATGCTCCTTGCCTTCGGCTGCGAGGAGAGCGAGGTTCAGATTCCCCTGTCCTCGGTCGGGCTGGGCGTGACCGAGAAGGAAGTGGTTTTTGGTTCGTCCCTGGCCCTCCAGGGACATGCCGGCTATCTAGGGCAGGAGACGTTGCGCGGCGCCATGAGTTATCTCATGCACGTCAACGAGCAGGGCGGCGTCCATGGCCGCACGGTCCGGCTCATCACCCGCGACGACTCCTACGACCCGCCCAAGTGTCTGGACAACACCCAGAAGTTTTTGATCGACGACCAGGTTTTCGGCCTGTTTTGCTACGTGGGCACGCCGACCACGGTCAAAATCCTGCCCCTGGTGGAAGAGGCCGGGATTCCGCTGCTGGGCATGTTCACCGGGGCCAACGCCCTGCGCGAACCGTTCACGCCCTATCTGATCAATGTCCGGGCTTCGTACTACCAGGAGACCGACGCGGCCGTGGAGCACATGGTCAAGGACTTGGGGCTGCGGCGCATCGCTGTTTTTTATCAGTATGATACCTTTGGTTTCGACGGGCTGACCGGCACGGAGCTGGCCTTGAAGCGTTTTGGCCTGGAGCCCGTGGCCAGGGGCAGTTTCGCGCGCGGCGCCCATGACATCCGGGAAGGCCTGGAACGAATCCGCAATTCCCAGGCCGAGGCCGTGTTCATGATCGGCACCTCCGATCCGTGCGCCAATTTCATCCGCGAATCCCTGGAAACCGGCTATTCCCCGATTTTTTACATGGTGTCCTTTGTCGGCGCCAAGGAGTTGTCCCGTAATCTGCTCCAGACCGATACCTCGGACATCAACGTCATCATGTCCCAGGTGGTGCCGCCGCCGCTTCGTCGCGACGGCACCGTGGCCGAGAGCGCCCAGGAATTCACGCGGCTGCTGGACAAGTATTATCCGGGCGAGGACCCCAATTTTGTCGGCTTCGAGGGCTATATCAACGCCAAGGTCCTGGTGGAGGGGCTGCGCCGGGCCGGCCGCGATCTGACCCGGGCCTCGTTTTTGCGGGCCATCGAGTCCATGACCGATTTTTCCCTGGGCAGCGACGTGCGCCTGAGTTTCGGCCCCACGGACCATCAGGGCATGGACAAGGTCTATTTCACGCGGCTGCACGATGGCCGTTTTTTGCTGCTCGAGAATTGGGGTGATCTGTCGGCCGGTGACCTGGGGACTCAAACCGGGGAGGTCGCGCGATGAAGATGAAGCCCTATGCCCGTATTTCGCTCAAGAACAAGATTTTCGTCTCCATCCTGGCGGTCATTCTGATCATCAGCGTGACCATCGCGCTGCTGGCCCGCTGGATTCTTATTTCCGGCCTGACCAAGGAGTTGGAGCTGCGCGGCGTGGCCGTGGCCCATTCCATCGCCGAGCGCGGTGGCGGGTTTGTGCTGGACAAGAATTATCCGGAGCTGCTCAGCCTCATTTTCGAGGAGGCGCGCCTGATGGAGCGCCAGCACATGATCAACTACATTTTCGTCCTTGATCGCGGCAACCAGATGCTGGCCCACACCTTCACCGTGCCCTTTCCCAAGCCGCTGAGCATGGCCAACCCCGTGCCCGAAACCGCCATGCACAGCGTGCGCCTGGTGGAACACGGCGACCAGACCTCCTACGACATCGCCGTGTCCATGAACGAAGGCCTGTACCGCATCGGCACGGTGCACGTCGGCCTGAGCAAGGAACACATCGATAACCTCGTGTCCAAGCTGCGGTTCATGTTCCTGGGCTTCATCTCGGCCGTGATCGTCATCATTTTTTATGTCAGCCACCGCATCTCGCGTTACATCACCCGGCCCATCACGCGTTTGACGCACATTTCCGATGAATTGAGCAAGGGCAATTTCGACTTCAACATCGACCTCGGCGAGGGCCTGGACTGGGCCGTGACCAACTGTCCGGCCTACAAGGACACGAACATGCCGTGCTGGCATTTCGACGAGCAGGGCTGCAAATCCCGGACCGCCGACGGCAAGACCGGCCAGATCTGCGCGACCTGCATGTTCTACCGCAAGCGACAGGGCGACGAGGTCATCCAACTGGCCGACTCCTTCATGAGCATGGTCTGGTCCATCCGGCTTTACCGCAAGCGGTTGCAGGAATCGGAGATGAAGTACCGCTCCCTGTTCGATTCCGGTCCCGATCCGATTTTTGTCGTCGATTGCAACACGGATTTGATCCTGGACGCCAACCCCCGCGCCGAGGAGCTCTACGAATACGGCTCGGGCGAGCTGCTGGGCATGTCCTTTTTAAAGCTCGGGCACGACCAGGTCCGGGAATGTCTGGCCTCCCTGGACGACGCGGGGACCACCAGCGGTTGCGTCTATTATCCGAAAATCCTGCATTACAAGAAGGGCGAGCGCCCGTTTTACGTCAATATGCACGCCTGTCCCATCAGCTACAGCGGCGCCCACGCCATCATCGTGGCCGTGACCGACATCACCGAAATGATGGAAAAAGACGCGCAGCTGGTCCAGGCCGCCAAGATGAAGACCCTGGGCGAGATGAGCGCCGGCATCGCCCACGAGATCAACCAGCCCTTGAACGCCATCAAGATGGGCAGCGAATACCTGAATCTGCTCATCGAGCAGAACATGGAGGTCACCGAGGCCCAGATCCGCGACATGGCCACGGAAATCAGCCAGCAAGTGGACCGGGCCACGGACATCATCAACAACCTGCGGGCCTTTGGCAAAAAATCCGGCCTGGTCATGGAAATGGTGGACATGAACGAGCCCATTCGCGGCGTGCTGTCCATCATCGGCCGGCAGTTCTCCATCCAGCGCATCAACATCCGCTTGGAACTGGGTTCGGACCTGCCGCCCATCAAGGGACACAACAACCGCCTGCAGCAGGTTTTTTTCAATCTGCTCAACAATGCCCGCGACGCCATCCAGGAAAAGATGGAGTCCGAGCCGGGTATCTGGGGCGACATCCTGGTCAGGACCTATGTCCAGGACGGCCGGGTCAACGCGTCGTTCACGGACAACGGGCCGGGTATTCCGGACGGGGTGCGCAACAAGATTTTCGAGCCGTTTTTCACCACCAAGCAAACCGGCAAGGGCATGGGTCTGGGGCTGGCCATAACCTATGGCATTGTGCGAGACTATGGTGGAACCATCACTATTGACAGCAAGCCGGGCGAGGGAACAACATTTATTCTGAGTTTCCCCACCGCCGACATGGAAATTCCCTCTTTCACCCCAACCAGGATGCAGGCATGACGCACGAAAAAATACTCGTCATCGACGATGAGAAGGCTACCCTGAAAATGTTCAGGCTGTTCCTGGACGTGTACGGATTCGAGATTCTCACGGCGGAATCGGGAGAAGAGGGGCTTGAAGTGTTCGACAGGGAAAAACCGGACATCGTGCTGACGGACATCAAGATGCCGGGCATGGACGGAATCCAGGTCCTGCAGGAGATCAAAAAACGGGCTCCGGGAACCGAGGTTATCGTGATCACCGGCCACGGGGACATGGATTTGGCCATCCAAGCCCTGAATCTGGACGCGGCGGATTTCATCAACAAGCCCATCCAGCGGCAAAGCCTGGAACAGGGTCTGTCCCGGGCCCAGGAACGCCTCAAGCTGGCCCGGACCCGACAAAACGAGGTCAGCACCAGTCAACGGGGTTCCGTCCTGGTCATCCATATCCAGGGCGTTGTCGGCTCGCACAGCGAACCCTATCTGCGCGAGGCCTGCGGCAAGGCCGTGGACGCCAATCTGTCGCGGATCGTCTTGGACTTCGATCCCAACACCTCGGTCAACGGCGCGGGCATCGCCATCCTGACCCAGCTTGTTTTGGAAAACGAAAAAACCGGGGTGGAGATGGTCATGGCCGGGCTGTCCGAAAATTTTCGCAAGATTTTCGGGATCGTGGGCCTGTCGCGCATGGTCCGCATCCACGACACCCTGGATCAGGCCTGCGCCTGACAACCGACTTTGGCCAAGGAGGCGTCATGACAGTGTTCAGATTGCTGGTTTTTGTTGTGCTGGTGGCCATGGCAAGCCCGGCCCTGGGCGGCCCCGTGACGGTCGGGGACCGGATTTTGGATTTGCATCTGCCCGTGCCCGCCGATGAAGCGGCGCAAGCCGAGCTTGGCGTCCAGGGGAAAAAGACTTTTTCCCTGGCTGATCTCAAGGCCGATCTGATTTTTTTGGAAGTTGTGGGTATTTATTGCCCGTTTTGCGTGAAGCAGGCTCCGGGGTTCAAAACGCTGCATGGCCGTCTGAACAAGGGCAAGCTCAAGGGACGGGTGGCGATGTTCGCCCTGGCCGCCGGCGCCACGGAAGAGGAAGTGAAGAAACTGGTGGGCACGGGCCAGTATCTGTTTCCGGTGATCAGTGATCCGGATTTCGCCGCCCACAAGGCGCTGGGGGATCCCCTGACTCCGTATACCCTGGTGTGTCGTCCGGACGGAACCATTTTGTATTCCCACCTGGGTGTCGTCGACGACGTCAACGACCTGTATCAGCAAATCAAGGGGTTTTTGGATTGAGCCCCGATCCCGCCCAGCCCGTGTCCTGCGCGGCGGACATGGAACGCGCCAGGTATCATTTCCAGATCCTGGCCGACACCGCGGCCGATCTCAGCGGCCTGCGTCATCCGCACAAAATTCTCGAATCCTTCCTGCTTTCGGCCCAGGGCGGCGTTGGCGCGCGCGGCGGCTTCGCGGCCATTCTCGGCTCGCGGCCCGAGGATTTTCATCTGGTGACCAGCCCCAGATCGGAGCATGCCGCGTTGGCCTCGGTCGAGGATCTGACCCTGTCCGTCCGGGAAATGGCGGAGGGGCGGAAGATTCCCTTCTTTGTGCCCTGCCTGCCAACCTGTCCGCATTTTTCGCGATGCGAGCTGTTGCTGGTTTGTCCCTTGGGCGACCACTGGCACGGTCTGCTTGGCCTGGAAGGCGGGATGCGCGGCGTTCCCTACGACGACGAGGAACGCCAGCTGCTGACCGGGTTGGCGCTTCTGTTTCAGACCAGCCTCCGATTCGCCTTGTTTTCGACCCAAATCGAGCTGCTCAATGTCGAGCTGCGAAAACGCAACGATACCCTGGACCGGCAGGTTTTTCATCTCAGCGCCCTGCGCGAACTCTCCCAGGAAATCACGCGGACCGACCTGGCCGACGTGGCCGAGAATTTGCTTTTGACCGTGCTGGGTCATTTTTCCAGGTCGCAGGGACTGATTCTGATTCATGATCGCGACAGCGGCGCCGTCACCAAAAGCGTCAAGGGCGTCGAGACATCCTGGACGCTTTCGCCCGGCGAAGTGGACCGGCTTTTTTTTCTGTGCCTGGCAGGGGCCCGGAACAAGCATTTCCAGCCTCTCCAGGTGGAGCCCGTGGAAACCCTGGCCGCCGTGTCCGAACTGCCCATTGGCTTTGTTCCGCGGCGCGCCTTTTTGTTCATGTTGCGCGAGCAGCTTTATGGCGTGGTGTTGCTCGGGGCTGGTCTTGGTCCGGACATACCGGGCGAGGACGACATGTTGCTGACATTCTTGTCCCAGGCCGTGCTTCTGCTCAAGAATGCCGACTCCTTTGCCACCATTCGGACCCTGAACGCCGATTTGGTGGCGCAAAACGAGGAGCTGCGGCGCACCATCAACGAACTGACCCGCGCCAAGGACCATATCAACGTGCTCGAGGCGGCCGGACGGCGCATCGCCGGCATTGTGCATCGCCGCAGCGAGCAGTTGCTTCGGATGCGCTGGGTGGATTTCGCGCTGATCATCGGGCTGAGTCTTGGCATGGGTTTTATTTTCAATCACCAAAGTCCCTGGGGGATTCCGCTCATCGAACCGGCGGGTCCGAACATCCCAACCATTGGCGTGGACGCGGCGCGGGTCTTGGTGGACCAGGATGGCGCCATCCTGATCGATGCCCGGCCCCGGGAGTTTTATGAAGTCGGTCACGCCCAGGGCGCGGTCAACATCCCGGCCCAGCTGTTCGATCTGGTGTACATGATGCAAATGGCGGCCGAGGACCCGGAGCGGCCCATTGTCATCTATGGTCGCAGCCGCAGCCGGCATTACGACAGTATCGTGGCCCGGAAATTTTTGAGCCGGGATCACGAGCGGGTGCTGATCGTGGAGGGAGATATGCCGCTCACGAAAACCACGGACGAGCCATGACCACGATTCTGATCCGCTTGGCGACCCATCCTGCGTTGTCCCTGATCCTGCGCCTTTATCTGGCCTGGATTTTTATTTACGCCAGCCTGTACAAGATCATGTTCCCAGCGGAATTCGCGGACAATATCGCCGCGTACCTGCTGGCTCCCCATTGGCTGGTCAACCCCCTGGCCGTGTTCATGCCCTGGCTGGAGCTGGTCAGCGGGCTCTTTCTTCTGGCCGGAGTCCGGGTCCGGGCGGCGTGCGTGCTGATCTGTGGCATGCTGGTCATGTTCATCGTGGCCATCGTCACGGCCCTGGTCCAGGCCACGCCCATCGGCTGCGGATGTTTTCAGAGCATCGGCGACCCCGTGTCCTGGTGGACGGTGTCGCGGGACGTGGCCTGGCTGGGCATGGGCGTCCATGTGTATCTTTATGACAGACTGATCCATCTGGATCGGCTGTTCAGCCTTGAACCGAAGGAGCTTGGCCTGTGAAACGGATCGCGACGTGCCTCGTGGCGCTGTTTCTGTTCGCCTGTGGCGGTGGTGTCGATATCAGCGGGGAGTACGCGGCCTCGCATCAGGGCCCGAGCGGCCCGGTCGATGCCCGCATGAGCATCGAGGCCGACGGCAACGGCCGTCTGGAGATTGGTGGCGAGCATATGCCGTTTTTGTGGACCCTGCGCTCGGACGTGCTGACCATTCATGCCCGCGAGGGAGCGGTGGTGGAAGGACTGCGCGAGGGGGACGCGCTGCGCGTGGACGTGCCCGGGGTGGGCAAGCTGCTGTTTGTCAGGCGGAAGTGAGGTCTGGCCGCAGTTGTCCCAGATCCCGGGGGTAATTGACATTGAAGAAAAAACGGCTGTCCTCGGGTCCGTAGACGAGGGTGTGGCGGAGCCGTGGTGGAACGAGGCGGCTGAGTTTGAAATGGCCGGCCGCGATTCCTTCTTCGAGCAAGGGGAGGGCGGCCGGTTCGTAGATGGCCACCAGGCTTTCGATGAATCCGGTTTCCCGCTGTTGCCAAGCGGTCATGACACATTCCACGGGCCGTGTTTCGCGAGCCGCGAGCAGGGCGTCCAGAAATCTGCGCTCCATGAAGGGCAGATCACATGCCAGAACGCAGATCGGCCCATCCAGGCGGCGCAGGACCGTGGTGATTCCGCCCAGGGGGCCGACACGTTCGGTTTCGTCCTCGATCACGGCCAGACCCGGCGGAACAATGCGCGGATCGCGGCAGGACACAAAAACCCGATCGCAGCACGCGCCAAGCAGCCGGGCCGAGCGTTCCAGCAGCGTTTCCCCCTGGTACGTGACAGCGGTTTTGTCTTGACCCAGCCGGGAGGATTTGCCTCCCGCCAACACCACGCCGATCATGGCCGAACCTAAAATCCCCAGGCCGAAAGGGTGGGGCGTTTGAGGTTCTTTTTCCGGGCCAGAATATCCAGACTCAGGGATTCCAGATCGTCGATCAGGGGCAGGCTTCTGCGGTCCATGGCCCGGAAGTCCGTGACCTTGATGTACATGTTGCAGCTTTTGCAGGCGTTGATCCGAAATCCCGGTTCTTCCTTGGCATCGTAGAATTCCAGCTTGGCCGGGTCTGTTTCCAGACAGTACGGGCATTGCATGCGGATGGCACGGTACTCGGCGTGACAAAATCCGCAGATGTTGAACCGGAACCCTTCCTTTTCCCGCAGGTCGGACATGATCGGCAGGCCGCCACAGACCGGACAGTGGCCATGGGGCCAGGTCGTGGATGGGTCGAGGGAGGCGGACAGCAGCTCGGCGGCCCGTTCGATGGACGGGGTCATGGCGGCTTGGATGAGCATGGGCAGCATGCGGGGCGTCATCGGGGTGCGACCGGCCCAGGTCGTGAAAAAGTTTTCGTCTCCGCGCAGGTGGGCCTGCATGGCCTGATCCAGATCAAGGTTTTTGTCCGCCACCGCCGCGGAAAGGACCTCGCAGGCGCCGGCCAGGGGCTGGTTGATCGCCGACACCGTGTCCACCAATTTGGAAAAAAGTTCCAGGGCCTGGGCTCGGTCATGGGGAAACGCGGACCGCTCGATCAAGGGCGCGCCCTGGACGTGACGCAGCGGGTCGGAGGGAATCTCGGGAAGGTTGATTTGGGCCTGTTCCCGCGCGGCGAGCTGCAGGGCGTGGACGTTGCTGACGAGATCAAGGAGGTCGGATGGCAGGACGCCCTTGGCACGACAGGCCGCGGTCCGTTTTGCAAGGAGATCCTGGGCTTTTTCGGCTGGGAGCATGATGGTCCTCCGGTGAAGATTCATGGTGGCGTGACCGGGGTGTCGTAGCTTGTTCGCGCCCACGGGACAATGCTTGTTTTGTCACGATGTTTTTTTTAGCATCATGATGTTTTTTTATCATGTCGGTCAATCCGCCGAGGAGGCATTCATGAGCGAATCCACGAATCCGGGGGCCCTGATCCTGCGCCTGCACGTTTGGTTCGAGCGCGACGAGCAGATTTTTTTGGGTATCGGGCGGGCCATGTTGCTCGACAAGATCGAGCAGCATGGATCCCTGCGTCAGGCGGCTTCGGAAATGAAGATGTCCTATCGCGCGGCCTGGGGCAAACTCAAGGCCGCCGAGGAGAGCATCGGCAAGGCCCTGGTGCAGAAGGTCAAGGGCAAGGGTCAGCGCTATGAACTGACCCCGGTCGGCCGTCAGCTTTGCAAGCAGTTTTTGCAACTGCAATATGACATCGAGAATTACGCCCGGGATCGGGCCCAGGAAGTTTTGGGCGAGTCCGTGCTGGTCTATGCCGAAGCCTATCCGGAAACCGATATCTCGACTCTCAAGCCGGAGTGAGCCATGGAGCATGATTTTTTTCGGGTTATTTCCTCGGATCGGTTCCAGGCCCTGCTGGCTGGGTTTTCGCCCGTGGGCGAGGACCGGATCGATCTGGGCGACGGTCAGGGCCGAGTTGTGTTCCGGGACATTGTCGCGATTGAAAACATCCCGGCCTTGAACAGGTCCTGCATGGATGGCTATGCCTTGCGCGCGGCCGACACTTTCGGCGCCAGCGAGGGCAATCCCGGCTATCTGGAAATGGCCCATAGCGCCGCCATCGACGAGGTGATCGCCCAGACTCTTGTTCCGGGCGAATGCATGGGAATTACCACGGGCGGGTCCCTGCCGCCGGGCGCGGACGCGGTGCTCATGGTCGAGCATACCCAAATCTTGGGCGGGACCACGGTGGAAATCCGCAAGACCGTGGCGCCGGGGGAAAACGTCATGCTCGCGGGCGAGGATATCGCCGCCGGGGCCACGGCTTTCGGACGGGGTTGGCGGCTGCGGCCCCAGGACGTGGGATTGCTGGCCGCCCTTGGGCATGCCGTCATTCCGGTATTTCGCCGGCCACGGTGTGGCATCGTGTCCACCGGCGATGAATTGGTCCCCGTCGAGGTCACTCCCCGGCCCGGTCAGATCCGCGATGTCAATTCCCACACCCTGGCCTGCCTGGCCCGGCAGGCGGGGGCTGAGGTCCTGTCCTATGGCTTGGTCCCGGACAGTCGGGACGCGCTGGCGCGGGCCATGGCCAAGGGTTTGGAAGAGAATGACGTCCTTTTTGTGTCCGGCGGCAGCTCCATCGGCGTGCGCGATCTGACCATCGCCGTGCTGGAATCCTTCGCCGACAGCGAGATTCTGGCCCATGGTGTGTCCATCAGTCCTGGCAAGCCGACCATCCTGGCCCGGGTCGGGGGCAAGCCCGTGCTCGGACTGCCCGGTCAGGTCGCTTCGGCCCAGATCGTCATGCTGGTTTTTGGCCAAGGACTGCTGCGACATCTGGGCGGGGATGGGCGGGCTTTCGATCCTTCCCGGCGTGAAACACGCCAAGCCCGGCTCGGAGCCAATGTTTCCTCCAAACCGGGCCGCGAGGACTATGTCCGGGTGAAATTGGAAGAGCGGGACGGCGGCCTCGTGGCCATGCCCAGGCTGGGCAAGTCCGGTTTGTTGCGGACGTTGATCGAGGCCGATGGCCTGTTGTGCCTGGACGCGGCCTTGGAAGGGATGACGGCGGGCCGGAAGGTCTCCGTCTGGATCGTGTGAAACAGTTTTGCGCAAGCGAGAACGCAGTGGAACGAAATATTTATTTGAAAACCGTGCCCGTGGCCGAGGCCGTGAAGCGGGCCATGGACGCCCTGGACCGTGACCGTTTGGTCGCCATGGAACGCATTCCCGCCCAGGAGGCCCTGGGCCGGGTTCTGGCCGCGCCGGTCCATGCCGTGTGCTCGTCCCCGACCTTTCACGGCGCGGCCATGGACGGCTATGCCGTGCGCGCCGAATCGACCTTCGCGGCCCGCGAGGGTCGGCCGGTGCGGCTGATCAAGGGGGCCCAGTGCGTGCCCGTCAACACCGGTCATCCCCTGCCCGATGGTTTTGACGGCGTGCTCATGATCGAAAAGGTCGTGCGCGAGGACAACGAGGCCATCGAAATCGAGACCCCGGTTTTTCCCATGCAGCACGTCCGGCGCATCGGCGAGGACATCGTGGCCACGGAACTGTTCCTGCCCCAGAATCGCCGGCTTTCGGCCTACGACATCGGCGCCTTGCTCAGCGCTGGAATCTGGGAGGTTCCGGTCTGGGAACGTCTGCGCATGGTCTTCATTCCCACGGGCGACGAAGTGCTGGATTTCACCCTCCGCCCCAACCCCAAGCCAGGGCAGGTCATCGAGAGCAATTCCCAGGTTTTTGCCGGACTGGCCGCGGGTCAGGATTGCGTCTTTACCCGCGTGTCCCCGGTCCCGGACAATGAAAACGACCTGACCCGGGCCGTGCGCCAGGCCGTGGACGGACCGGCGCACATCGTCGTGGTTGGAGCCGGGTCATCGGCCGGGTCCAAGGATTTTTCCCGGTCCATCATCGCGGGCCTGGGCGAGGTGCTGGTCCACGGCATCGATGTCATGCCGGGCAAGCCATCCATTCTGGGCGTTGTCGATGGCAAGCTGGTGGTCGGGGCGCCGGGCTATCCGGTTTCGGCCGTGGTCTGTTTCGAGGAGTTGCTCGTGCCGCTCATGAGCTGGCTGTCCCGCCGGGCCGTGCCCAAACGTCGGACCGTGTCGGTGGAATTGGCCCGCAAGGTGCCGTCCAAGCTTGGCACCGAGGAGCTCGTCCGCCTGGCCATTGGCCGGGTGGGCGAGAAGCTCGTGGCCACGCCGTTGGGACGTGGCGCGGGCATGATTTCGACCCTGGTCCGGGCCCAGGGCATGACCCGCGTTCCGGCCGACAGCGAGGGCGCGGAGGCCGGAAGCATGGTCCGGGCCGAGCTTTTGACCACCCCCGAGGAGCTGGACCGGACCTTGGTCATTGTCGGCAGCCACGACAACATCCTCGACGTGCTCGGCAACGAGCTCATGGGTCTGCCCACCCCGGTGCGCGTCTCGTCCAGCCATGTCGGTTCCATGGGCGGGCTGACGGCCCTGCGCGACGGCTCGACCCTGATGGCCGGGACGCATCTTTTCGACGAGGCCAGCGCTGATTTCAACTTCCCGTTTTTCCGCAAATATTTGCCCGGCCTCGATCTGACCTGCGTCAATCTGGCCATCCGCCACCAAGGGATGATCGTGGCCAAGGGCAATCCGCTGGGCATCACCGGCGTGGCCGACCTGGCCCGGCCGGAAGTGCGGTTCATCAACCGGCAGCGCGGGGCGGGCACGCGCATCCTGCTCGATTACCATCTGCGACAGGCCGGGATCAGCCCGGACCAGGTCCGGGGTTATGACAAGGAGGAGTTCACGCACATGGCCGTGGCCGTGAACGTGCTGACCGGAGCCGCGTCCTGCGGGCTGGGCATCCATGCGGCGGCCCGGGCCCTGGGGCTCGATTTCGTGCCCCTGGCCAGGGAGCGCTATGACCTGGCCTTTGTGTCGGCCCTGGCCGACTGGAAGGTGGAGACGGTCCTGGAGTTGATCCGTGCCGAGGCATTCAAGGCCAAGATCGAGGCCCAGGGTGGGTATGAAACCGTTCTGACCGGGCGGATCATGCAGCCCGGAGACGGGCTTGGAGTTTGACGTTCTTTTTCTTGACGGGCCAAGTGCCTTGGGATAGTTCGATTTCCCTCGCGAGCGGGAGTAGCTCAATGGCTAGAGCATCAGCCTTCCAAGCTGAGGGTTGCGGGTTCGAGTCCCGTTTCCCGCTCCACGAGAAAACGGCGGCATAGCCAAGTGGTAAGGCAGAGGTCTGCAAAACCTCCATTCTCCAGTTCAAATCTGGATGCCGCCTCCACGCTTTTCAAGCGGGAGTAACTCAGTGGTAGAGTGCAACCTTGCCAAGGTTGAAGTCGCGGGTTCAAATCCCGTTTCCCGCTCCATTTTTTCCGTGACCGATCCCTCTCCCGTTTTTTTCATGATTCCCGAATCGCCAGGCGGCCTCCGTCTGGCTTTTTGTCGTGGCGCGTTGAACCCAACGAATCACCCGGCTCTTGCGTGCCGCTGGTCCTGGACGGGCCATGTCGCGAGTCGGCGCCCGTGGCGCGAATTGTCTTGCGATGGTTCCGCGTTATGACGTAATGGCGCGGGGTGTCCTGGCGCGCGGGTTGCCCGATGTCCTTTCGCCATGCCGGTTTGGTCCCGGCGCGGCGGGTATTCGGTGCTGACGCGCCGGGCCGGAATCGCCTTTGGAGGTTGCCACGAATTCGTCCCGCGTCGTTGTCGCTTCCTTGGGGCCCGTGGCCCCGACGCCCTGGCAAAAAGCCTTGGCCGGGTATCTGTGCGGCCTGATGCTGCCCGTTTATCCCGGACCGGTCCTGGTTCTGGCGGCCGCGTGGATCGCGGTCTTCGTGCGTGGCCGGGAGTACCTCCTGCTGGCCGCGAGTCTGGGGTTGGGGGTGGTGGTCGGACTTGGGCTGGAACATTCGGAGCCCTTGTCGTGGCCGGGCAAACTGACCGTTCATGTCGAGGGACGGATCGAGTCGGTCCGGACCTATCCGGGGCGGGGCTTGTGTCTCGTGGTCGCGGACGCCATGGACGTGGACTCCGGGCAACCCTTGCCGGCCAAGTTTTTGTGGTATTGGGACGATCCACCGCTTTTTCCCGGAGTGGGGCAGAGGTTCCGGGCCCGGCTTGGTCTGCGTGAACTCGTCGGGCGGAGCAATTTCGGACTGCCCGGCAGTCAGGGGCACTGGAATCGCCAGGGAGTGCGGCTGCGGACTTTTTCGCGTGGCCCGGCCGGCGTGATCTGGCTGGACGACCCCGCTTCCGATTCGCGTCAGCGCCTGATGCGCGATGTCCGCGCCTTGGCTCCGCCCGGTAACGCCGGGGCCGTGATCATGGCACTGCTCTTTGGTGACAAATACGAGTTGACCCCGGCCTTCATGGATCGGATTCGCCGCGCGGGCCTGTCCCACAGTCTGGCCTTGTCCGGCATGCATTTGGCCTTGACCGCCGGTTTTGCCATGGCCGTGGCCTGGATTGTGTCCGTGACCCGGCCATCCGTGCTGCTGCGATGCCCCCGTCGGAACATGGCCGCCATTTTGGCCGCGCCCTTGGCTCTTTTTTATTTGTGGCTGGGCGCGTGGACGCCGTCCCTGGTCCGGGCCGCGATCATGCTCGGGGTCATGATCGCCTATCAGCTTCGCGGCCGGGTTCGGCAACCGCAGGATGCCCTGTTCGTGGCCGTGGCCGTGCTTATTCTGGTCGACCCTCGCGCCGTGCACGACATCAGCTTGCAGTTGTCCGTGCTGGCCGTGGCCGGGATCATTTTGTTCATGCCCGCATGGCGGCCCGTGCTGACCCGGCTGTCCGGGCCGGGCTGGCGGCGCTTGGCGCACGGCGCGGTTTTGCTCGGGATGGTCAGTCTGTGTGCCAATGCGCTTATCCTGCCGGTTCTGGTCGCGTATTTCGGCGAAGTGTCCACCCATCTCCACCTGAATTTGCTGTGGCTGCCCGTGCTCGGGTTCGCGGTCATGCCCCTGGCCTTTGCCGGGCTTTTCGCCGTGCTGGCAGGCTTGCCGGACGGGGTGGCGCGCGGATTCTTGCATCTGTCCGGGCTTGGGGTCGGGGCCCTGGAAAGAGGGCTTGACGTTCTGGATCGGGCCGGATGGCTGGACAGTTTTGTCGTGCTTCGGCCCGATGGCCTGGAGATTGTCGGATACTGGCTGGTGCTGGTCGCGGCCGGCGCGTTGTGGTTTCGGCCCGGCCTGCGTCGCGGGCAGGTGGCCATGGCCATTGGGCTTGTACTGCTGGCCCTGCCCGCCGTGCGCGACGCTGCCGCGCCTCGGGACCGGATCGACATGACCGTGCTCGACACGGGCATGAGTCAGGCTGTGGTCGTGCGCACGGGCTCGGGACGGACCCTTTTGATCGACGGTGGCGGCTCCTGGAACGCGGACTACGACATCGGCCGGGCCATAGTCGGGCCCGTCTTGGCCCATGGCCATCCGCCGGCGGTGGACGGCGTGCTCTTGTCGCACATGGATGCCGATCATGTGCGCGGTCTTTATCATGTTTTGGGCACGTTCGACGTCGGGTGGTTTGGGTGGTCCGGATTGCTTGACGACAGTTCGGATTCGGCCCGTCTGCTTCATATTCTGCGCGCGCGGCATCATCGGACCCTCCGCTTTCGGGCCGGAGACCGGATCGGGATCGAGCCCGGCTTGTGGTTCGAGGTTCTTCATCCCGGTCCCGAGGAGAACGGTATTTCCGAAAACAACACGTCGCTGGCCTTGCGCCTGGTATGGGGGGGCAGGGGGCTGGCGCTTATCCCCGGGGACACGGAGAAAAGCGCCCTGGCCCGGATTCGCGGACGCGGCCTGGCTCTGGACGCCGATGTTCTCGTTTTGCCGCATCATGGCTCCAAATCATCCCTGGACTCCGAATTTTTGCGGTGCGTCGGGCCCCGGTGGGCCGTGGCCGCGTGCGGTCCGGGCAATCGCTTTGGATTCCCGCACCCACGGGTGGTCGAGGCCTGCCAGGACCTGGGATGCCGCGTCCTGACCACGGCCGGACAGGGGGCTGTCCGTTTTCGATGGCGCGGAGCTTCCGGCCCAGCGGTCGAGACCGTCCGGACCGGCCCGGAACGCGACGGATGACGGCGTTGTGCCGTATCCGCCTTTCCTGTATGGGGCCCTGACCGCCGACGGAACCAAGGAGAGCTCATGACAACCATCATGCCCACCGACAAAAATTTACGGAACGCCATTGCCTGGATCGAGGATCACGTTCCAAACCGCGAGAATCTGACGCGTCTCATGGACGAGGCGGGCCGGCGCTTCAATCTGACGCCGCTCGAGGAAGAGGCCCTGGCCCGATTCTATCGTGACCGGAAAGAGGACGGATGCCGGTGAGGTTCAGGCTGCTGCAACGTGAATTGCTCAGGGAAATGAGCCTGGTGGCCGGGATTTGCCTGGGCGCGTTTTTGAGCCTGATCCTCTTGGGGCGTTTTCTCCAGCTTCGCGAACTGTTTTTGGGCCAAGGGGTGGGCTTTTTCGATTTGGCCAAGCTCTTTGTGTATCTGAGTCCGTTTTTTTTGCTGATGCTGGTGCCGGCCGCGTGCATGCTCGGTCTTTTTTTGACGTTGCTGCGCATGGGCGCGGATCGGGAACTGATTTCCCTGCGCGCCGGCGGCCTGTCCGTGTGGCGTCTGTTGCCAGCGCCCCTGGTGTTGTGCCTGGCGGGCACGGCCGTGTCCCTGTGGGTATCCCTGTACGGGATTTCCTGGGGCATGGACCATTTTCGCCAGGCCGTGGTCGAGATGGCGCGGAGCAAGACGGTCATCAATGTCCAGCCTGGCGTCTTCAACACCAGCTTTCCAAATCTGACCTTCTACGCCACCCAGGCCGATCCGGTCAGTGGTGATTTGGAGGATGTCTTTGTCCGGGACGCGTCGCGCCCCGATCTGGCCGCGACCATTGTCGCTCCGCGTGGCAGGATTTTGTCCAACGCCGAAGCGGGCCAGATCTATGTCCTGCTCCAGGACGGCCATGTTTACCGGCAGGAAAAGGACGGCTTTTCCGTGGTCAGTTTTGGCGAGTACGCCCTGTCCTTGGACATGAGCAGGATTCTGGGCGGAATGAAAATCGAGAGCAAGGCTCCCAAGGAAATGTCCTGGGCGGAATTGAACCGCGTGGTGGCCAGTCCGGAAGCCCGCGCCGACGTTGACAAATATCGTCGCGCCCTGATCGAACGACACAAGCGATTCGCCCTGCCCGTGGCCTGTCTGGTCCTGGGGCTCTTTTCCATGCCCCTGGCCTTGTTTTTTCAGGGCCTGAACCGCCAGTACGGACTCGTCGTGTCCTTGGGCGCGTTTTTTGTGTATTATGTCCTGCTGACCGCCGGCATGTCCCTGGCCAAAAGCGGGTATTTGCCGCCAGCGGTGGCGTTGTGGGCGCCCAACGGGCTTTTTTTCTTGCTTGGAAGTTTGGGGCTGTGGATCGTGGCCACCGAGCGGGAACTGGATTTTTCCGTTTTTTCCCGGCTGGGGCACGCGCTCGCCGGATGGAAGGCCACGTCATGACCTTGCTTTCCCGCTACGTTCTGCGCCAAACTCTGTTTCTTTTGCTGCTTGTCTGCGCGATAGGGTTGGGGATTTATATTTTTATCGATCTGTTCGATCGGCTGGATAATTTTTTGGAGGCCGGCGTCGGCGTGGCTTCCATCGCGGCCTATTATTTGTACAGCCTGCCGTATATCCTTGCCCAGATTTTTCCCGCCGTGTTCTTGATCGCGCTCATGGTCCAGCTCGGGCTGATGCTGCGCGGCCGGGAGCTTCTGGCCCTGGAAGCGTGCGCGGTATCCATGCGTCATATCACCAAAACGGTGATTCTCCTGGCCACGGTCCTGTGCGTGGTCCAGTTTGTTTTTTCCCAGGTTCTCGGCGCCAGCGGACACAAGGCCGCGACCCGCATATGGAACGAGGAAGTCCGCAACCGGCGGATGGCTTCCAGGGTGTTGCACAATGTCTGGTTTCGGGAGGAGGTGACCATCGTGCGCCTGGGCAGCCTCGCGCCCGCGGCCCGGAGCGGCGAGGACATGGAGCTATACATGCTTGAACCGGGTGATTCGGGCCGGACGCGGCAGATTGTACGGGCCAGGTCCTTTCGGATCACGGATTCGGGCTGGGAGCTTGAATCCGTCGTGCGCGACAATCCCGGGGAGTTCACGCGCGAAACCCTGCCCCGGCTGCTCGTCCATCTAAAGACCGACGTGCGCGGCTTTTTAACCGTGGATCCACGCGCCAATCTCGATTCGTTACCCTTGTGGCAGTTGGGGCGGGAAATCGCCCGGTTGCGCGATTCCGGATCGAACATCGAGCGGTTGCTGACCGCGTGGCATATGAAGCTCGCCTATTCCTGTTCCATTTTGATCATGGCCTTGGTCGCCGTGGCTGTCCTGTCGCTGTTTGGATCGCTTTATGCAATTATTCCGGCTGGGTTGGTGATCACGTTTTGTTATTATGGCCTGTTCATGGTTTTTGTTTCGGCCGGGGAGAAGGGGCTGCTTCCTCCCGTGGTCGCGGCTTGGGCCGCCAACTGTGTATTCGCGGTTTTGGCCGGGGCCAGGATTCTGCGTAACCGGTCTTTTCACGTGGCGTAGGAGGACGAATGATTTGGTGGGTGACGCTTGGTGGTTTTGTGTTGGGATGCCTGGTGGCCTATGCCCTGATCCAGCCCGACGATGATCGGGATGGCGAGAGCTGAGGCCTATTCTGGTTGGAGATACTTGCCAATGATGCTGAGAATTTCCGGGTAAAAATCATCCGAGAGACTCAGCCCGAGGATATTTTCCCCGGCCAGCAACCGGGCCCTGGTCGAGCCCAGGACCGTGGAAAAGATGACGCTGGCCGCGAGGTCCGGATCCAAATCCCGCCGAATGGAGCCATCGGCGATACCCTGGTTCAAGCAGCTTTTCATTTTATCGACGACCTGGGCGCAGACCGCCAGGATTTCGGAATTGTCGGCCGTGACCGTGTTGGCCAGGAACGGGGAGCAGCGCAGCAGGGTCAGGAAACCAGTCTCGGGCATGGTCGAGGCCTTGAGAATGCATTTGGAAAAATTGACCACCCGGCCAAGGCCGTTCGAGGCGTAGTAAAGGCTTTCGTCGATTTTGGCCAACAGATCGTTTAAGATGGCTATTTCCACCAGCTGGAAGAGGTTTTCCTTGCTCCCGTAATGATGGGCGATGAGCCCGTCGGCGATGCCCGTCTCCAGGGCAATGCGTTTATAGGTGGTGTCCGCGTATCCCAGTTCTCCAAACAACCGTTTGGCGGTTTCCAGAATTCTTTCCTTGTTGCCCTTGCTCAAGACGATCTCCCGTGCGCTGTTTCGGCGCCTTCTTAATCAGTGGATTTTGGAGCGTCCACCTTTTTTCTTTTTCATGCCTGCTTGGTCGCTTAATACCCCGGCGCCTTCTGCTTCGTTCTGAAAAATTCGTGATTTATCTATTTTTCTTGGTTTTTTCCAGACTCTTGACTCTTGATGTTTCTTCATCTAGCCCCTGGCGGGATATTTCGCTGAACGTACGCTCAGGGCGCGTTTCCGGCGACAACCGTGCATCCAGAGGGGAGGTTGAATGCGTACTCGTTTCAAATCATTGTTTCTGACCTGTTGCCTGGTCTTGTTCTCGGCCCAGATCAGCGCCGCCGCCGGATTTGGCATTTACGAATGGAGCGCCCGTGGCAACGCCCTGGGTGGAGCCACAGTGGGACGCGCCGACGATCCGTCCGCCCTGGCTTCCAACCCGGCCGGTATCACCCAGCTGGACGGCGTGCAGGTCATGGGTGGCTTCACGGTCATCCATCCTGTCGTGGACATCAAGGCCGGCGACGAGTGGACCACCTCGGACGAGGACGCCTACTGGATCCCGCCGCATTTCTACGCCACCTGGAAGGTCAACGACCGCTACACCGTCGGTCTGGGGTCGTTTTCCCGCTTTGGCCTGGGTTCGGTCATCGACGAGGACTGGGCTGGACGTTACAATTCCTACGAGGCCATCATTGAATCCATCTCCGTTAACCCCAACGTGGCCGTGAAGGTCACGGATAGCTTGTCCGCCGCCTTTGGCGTCGAAGCCATGTATCTGAACTTCGATAAAAAGCAGAAGCTGAATTTTTTCGCCCTGGGCGCAGCCGATGGAGATTTGGGCATTGAAGCCGATGGCTGGGGATACGGTTTCAACATGGCGTTGCACTATCAGCCTTGCGAGTACGCCAAGGTCGGCCTGACCTATCGCAGCCCCGTGACCATGAGTGTCAACGGCGACGCCGATTTCACGCGGCCAGCCGGATTGCCGCTTCCCGCCAGCCTGTTTTCGGACACGAGCGCTTCCGGAACCGTGACCCTGCCCGATTCCTTCAGCCTGGGCGTGGTCGTGTATCCCATGGACAAGCTGAGCGTCGAGGTGGGCGCGGTCTACACGCTGTGGAGCAAGTACGATGCCCTGACCATCAATTATGGCGATCCCGTCTGGCCTTCGGCAACGCCGACACAGACCGCGCAATCCAAAAACTGGCACGATGTATGGCGCTTCAACCTGGGAGTGGAATACGTCGCGTTGGATTGGCTTGACCTGCGCGCCGGCTATGTTTTCGATCAGTCCCCGGTCGATGACGACACCATCGACTACATGGTCCCGGCCAATGACCGCCACTTGCTGAACGGTGGTCTGGGTTTCCATTGGGATAGCTGGACGGTCGATCTGAGCTACACCTACCTCATGATCATGGACCGGGATATCGACGGTCGATGGTCTCCGAAAGCCACCAGCGAGCCTCTCGACGGCGAGATCGACAACGCCGACGCCCATATCGTGGGCCTGTCCGTGGGGTACAAGTTCTGAGAACGCATGCACGACGCCGCGATGCGACTTGCCTCGTCCCGACTGGTTGTCATCACGCATTGGGAGCCAAAAACGCCTTGACTGTCTAGGCCCGCGCATATATTAGGCCATCTCGCAACGCACGCCAGGATAGCTCAGTTGGTAGAGCAGCTGATTCGTAATCAGCAGGTCGAGAGTTCAAGTCTCTTTCCTGGCTCCAGTAAAAACAAGGGCTTATCGCACAAAAAGCGGTAAGCCCTTCCTGTTTTGCTTGAAGCTCAAACAATTCTTTGCCAGTTTTTTGCCACTTTTTCCGGCGGCTTCGTCTTTTTTTGCCACTATCGTCCGGACAACCCCGGCCCTTTTCCACGGTCCGATCCGCACCACAACCCGACTACCACGGGCACGGATGGTTCCGCCCAGCCAGGGCGTGGTGGATACCCTTTTTCACCCACCACCAGAACCGCCCCGCCCGGCGGCTCCACCCTGGCCAATATCACGAACCGCACGGAAAGCATGATCCGCGCCACCTA
>RZYB01000017.1 GCA_009930495.1 Deltaproteobacteria bacterium | reverse complement strand
AAAAAATCCGGGAAATACCGCGCGGGCGGTTCTCGATTTTTGGGCGATGGACACGAAAAAAGGACTTAAGCTTTTCAGCCTAAGTCCTTTATCTTTTTTTGGTAGCGAGGGAGGGAATTGAACCCCCGACACTGCGGATATGAGCCGCATGCTCTAACCGTCTGAGCTACCTCGCCATGCCGTGCTTGTGAGACGTGTCCCAAAAGCGAAGTCGGTTTCTATAGAGAGACGCGGGTGTTGGCAAGCTTTTTTTTATCGGGTCTTGCCGGTCCCTGCCTGGCCTGAAAAAACAGCGGACCGGAACGCGTTCCGGTCCGCCGCGTGGCGTGGCTATTTCCCGGTTCTGTCCTTGTACCAGTCGCTCGAATCCTCCATCAGGCGGTTCAGACGGCTGACCATCTTGTGTGGGTCGGCCAGATAGCCGTCCATGAGCAGGGCGGATTCGTAGAGTTGCTCGACCACGGTGGTCACGAAGTCATCCTTTTCGTTCGAGGTGAAGACAGCCAGAAGATTGCGGATGAGTTTGTGGTCCTGATTGATTTCAAAGACCTTTTTGGGGATGGATGTGTCCTTGGTCACGAGCTGCATGATTTTGTGCATTTGGGACGTGGACCCGTCCGGGCTGACCAGGCAGGAGGGGCTTTGGCTGAGACGCTTGGAAATGCGGGCCTCGGTGACGCGGTCGCCCAGGATTTCCTGAACGCGTTTCACGAAACGGTCCATGTCCTTGCTTTCTTCCGTGCTCAGTTCCTCGGGTTTGTCCTGCTTTTCGGTGGCGTCGGCGAATTTTTCCAGGCCGGCGATATCCGCGTTTTCCGTGGCCTTGAGCTCGAAGTCCTTGAATTTGCGCAGACTGTCCATGACGAACTCATCCACGGGCTCGTACAGATAGAGCACTTCCAGACCCTTGGCCCGGAAAATTTCCAGGTGTGGATTTTGTTCGATGGCCTCGCGGCTGGGGCCGGAAATGTAGTAGATTTCCTTTTGGCCGTCCTTGGCCGCCTCGATATAGGCATCCAGGGAGATAAGGCCATCCTTGTCCTCGTGCCGCGAGGAGTTGAAGCGCAGCAGTTCGCCAAAGGCTTCCTGATTGGCGAAGTCCGTGTATCCGAGCTTGAAGCGTTTGGCGTGTTCCTTCCAGAATGTCGCGTAGCGATCCTCGTCCTGACCGAGCTTTTTCAGATGGGACAGGATTTGTTTGGTCAGGGTGGTGGCGATTTTCCGGATGAGCAGATTTTCCTGGAGGGTTTCGCGCGAGATGTTCAGCGGCAGGTCCTCGGTGTCGACCACGCCGCGCATGAAGCCCAGGTATTCGGGGATAAGATCCTTGTTCTTGGCCTGGATCAACACCCGGCGCACGTAAAGATCCAGCCCGTAATTGTCGCGGTCGAAGCCAAAGGTGTCCTGGCTGCGCGGCGGCACGAAGGCCAGGGCCGAGAACTGCACAGGGGCGTCCACGCTCAGGTGCAGGGTATCCAGGGGTTCCTCGTGGTCGAAAGTCAGGAATTTATAGAACTCCGTGTACTGCTCCGGAGTGACGGAAAATTTGTTTTCACGCCACAGAGCCGGCACGGTGTTGACCTTTTCATCCTGGACCAGAATGGGAAAGGACACGAAATTGGAGTGCTTTTTGATGATGGACGTGATGCGGTGTTTTTCGGCGAATTCCTTGCCGTCTTCCTTGAGATGCACGGTGATGCTCGTGCCGCGCGGCAGATCCTCGTCCAGTTCGGCGATGGTGTAGGTGCCCAGGCCATCCGAGGTCCATTCCACGGCCTTGGCCTCGGGCTGGAAGGAGCGGGTACGAATGGTGACCGTGTCCGCGACCATGAAGACGGAATAGAAACCCACGCCGAAACGGCCAATGATGTTGGACGAATTGTCCTTGTCGGCCATGGCCTGACGGATGAACTCGGCCGAACCGGAATGGGCGATGGTCCCGATGTTTCGGATCAGTTCGTCCTGGGTCATGCCGATGCCGGTGTCGGTGATGATCAACTGGCGCTTGTCCTCGTCGCAGGCGATGGCGATGCGCAATTCCTGATCCGGGTCCTTCACCGTGGCCGATCTGGATTGTTCGAAGCGGAGTTTGTCCAGGGCGTCGGAGGCGTTGGAGACAAGCTCGCGCAGGAAGATTTCCCGGCTAGTATACAGGGAATGGGTGATGATATCGAGGAGTTGTTTGATTTCTGTTTTGAATTCGAATTGGGTTTCCTTGGCCATGAAAATGCTCCTTGTTTTCCAAAAAAAGGTTTGGGTTCAAATAAATGGCCAGGTTCGGTTGTCAAGGGGGTGGCTCGCGCGGGGGGATATGATTTTTTGCTTGACCAGGAACGCGGACTTTTGTAGTTGCTGCCTCCTGTCGGATGGTGGGTGTAGCTCAGTTGGCAGAGCACCTGGTTGTGGCCCAGGATGTCGCGCGTTCAAGCCGCGTCACTCACCCCATCGATGATCCGGGACAGCTTGCCTGTCCCTTTTTTTTCCCTTGTGGTGGGTGTAGCTCAGTTGGCAGAGCACCTGGTTGTGGCCCAGGATGTCGCGCGTTCAAGCCGCGTCACTCACCCCATTTGACACCGCGGCAGAACCGGATCAGCGCTGGTTCTGCTTTTTTTTGTGGCACGGGAGCGCGATGGCCGTCTTCACGGGAATCAATCATCTGGCCATGGTCACGGCGGACATGGATGCGACCATCCGTTTCTGGCGGGACCTGCTGGGTTTGCGCATGGTGGTGGGCTTGGGGCATCCCGGTTACCGCCATTATTTTTTCGAGATTTCCAGTCAGGACATGATCGCCTTTTTTGAATGGCCCCAGGTCCGGCCAATCCCCGAAAAAGACCACGGCGTTCCGGTGCGTGGCCCCGTGGCCTTCGATCATGTTTCCCTTGGCGTGGAGAGCCGGGACAGCCTGTGGGAGATCGGGGGCCGCCTCGAAGCCAACGGGTTCTGGGCCTCGGAAGTGATCGACCATGGTTTTATTTGGTCTCTCTATTCCTTTGATCCCAACAACATCCCCATCGAGTTCAGCTACAGCGTTCCGGGCCACGATGTCCGGGCCCATCCCCTTATGATCGATCCGAGCCCTACCCCGGTCGCGAGCGAAGGCTCCGAGCCCAGGGCCGGAGTCTGGACCCGCCCGGAGGCGCCATCCTCGGACCGTGCCGTGTATCCCGGCGAGGCCGATGCGGTGCTCGCCGCCCTCAAGACATCATCAAGGCGCCGTTCATGACGGGCGCGCAGTCAAGGAGAGTTCATGGACAAACTTGTCATTGAAGGCGGGGTCGCGCTCAAGGGCCGGATTGCGGTCAGCGGCTCCAAAAACGCGGCCTTGCCCATTTTGCTGGCCTCCATCTTGGTTGACGGAGAGGTGCGGCTGTCCAACGTGCCAAGCCTGCGCGATATCGATACCACGCTCAAGTTGCTGGAACTGCTTGGTTGCCGGGCCAGTCACGATGATGGCGAAGTTGTCCTTGAATCCTGCGATCTCAAGCCCGAGGCGCCCTACGACCTGGTCCGGACCATGCGTGCCTCGGTCCTTTGCCTGGGGCCGCTCTTGGCTAGGTTGGGACGGGCGCGGGTGGCCCTGCCCGGAGGTTGCGCCATCGGCGCGCGGCCCGTGGACCTGCATTTGAAGGGTCTGGAACAGATGGGAGCTGTTTTCGAACTAGATAGCGGCGACATCATCGGGAATTGCGACCGGCTGCGCGGAGCGCACATCCAGCTCGATTTTCCCACCGTGGGCGGCACCGAGCATCTGATCATGGCCGCGACCCTGGCCGAGGGCGAGACCGTGCTCGAAAACGCGGCCCGCGAACCGGAGATCCAGGACCTGGCGGAATTTTTGAATGCCTGTGGGGCGCGCATTTCCGGGCATGGCACCAGCGTGATTCACATTCAGGGAGTGGAGACGCTGCGCGGCTGCTCGTATCGGGTCATGCCGGACCGCATCGAGGCGGGCACCTATCTTGTCGCCGCGGGCATCACCAAGGGCGATCTGGAACTTGTCGATTGTCCGGTGGACGCCCTGGACGCGGTTATTTTCAAGCTGCGCGAGATGGGCATGGGCATCGAGGGCGATCGTGGTTTGTTGCGGGCCTACGCCGATGGCCCGTTGCACTGCGTCGATGTGAGCACGCAGCCCTACCCCGGCTTCCCCACGGACATGCAGGCCCAGATCATGGCCCTCATGGCTTGCAGCGCGGGAGCTGGCGTGATCACCGAGGGAATTTTCGAGAACCGGTTCATGCATGTGCAGGAATTGGGGCGGTTGGGGGCCAACGTGACCTTGTCCGGACAAAGCGCCATGGTGCGCGGCGTGGACACGCTCAAGGGAGCCACGGTCATGGCCTCGGATCTGCGGGCCAGCGCCTGTCTGGTCTTGGCTGGTCTGGCCGCCACGGGCCGGACGGATGTCCGCCGCATCTATCATCTGGATCGGGGGTACGAGCGGATGGAGGTCAAGCTGTCCGCTGTTGGCGCCCGTATTCGCCGGGAACGGGAATGAAGGATTCCCGGCCGACGCCTGGCCGCGCGACTGGGCTGAAGCACGGGTTTTTGTGATGCGCGGAAAGCATGGGCCGGAATTTTTTTTCCGGCCTTTTTATTTTACGCGGATGGAATGCTTTTTGAGGAGTTCGTAGAGTCTGGCCCGGGACAGGCCGGAGAGGATGCAGGCCTCGGACACGTTGGAGCCGCAGATTCCGATCAGACGGTGAAGATATTTGTGTTCCAGTTTTTCCACCACGCTTTCCCGGATGTCGCGCAGGGGCGGCAGGTTTCCATTCAGGTCGAGATGGATGTCCAGGGTGTCGGATCGCGGATCAACGGGCAGGGGGCGGGAGCGGTTCGCGCCGGGATGGTTTCGAAAGCTGTTCCTGGCCGCGCCGATGCGGATTTCCATGGCCAGATGCTGGCTGTACAGGGTGCCTTCGTCCGTGGCTTTATCCACGGCGACATAGATCGCGCTGATGAATTCGCGCACATTGCCCGGCCAGTCATGGGCGCGCAGGGCGTTGAGAAAATCCGGAGACAGGTGTTTGGCGGGCAGCCCGTATTCACGGCAGATTTTTTTCACATAATGGGCCGCAAGCGGTTGGATGTCTTCCTTGCGATCCCGCAGGGGCGGGATCGGCAAATGATGGCCATTCAGGCGGTAAAAGAGGTCGCCGCGAAATTCTCCCCGGTCGACCATGGCGCGCAAGTTTCTGTTGGTGGCCGCGATGACCCGAAAATTGCTGCTCAGTTCCTTTTCCGCGCCAATGGGACGGAATTTGCGTTCCTGAAGGACGCGCAGCAGGGATTTTTGCAGGTCCTGGCCAAGCTCCGAGATTTCATCCAGAAAGACCGTGCCGTTGTCGGCTTGCTTGAAAAGCCCGTCCCGTGATTCGTGGGCGCTGGTGAAGGAACCCTTGGTGTGCCCAAAGAGGATGCTTTCGGCCAGGGAGTGGGGCAGGTTGGTGCAGTCGATGACGACCAGGTTGCCGCTGTTGGCGCTGTTTTCATGGATTCCCCGGGCAAAGAGTTCCTTGCCCGTTCCGGTTTCGCCGCTGATGATGACGTTGGATTTGCTGTTGGCGGCGGTACCCATGATGTCCAGGCAGGCCATGATGGCTGGGCTGTTCCCGATGATGGCGTCGCGTTTGAGGGTCCGTGGGCGGTTGGATGTTTCCTTGGAAGCCCGGTAGGCCATGGTGCGCTGCAAAAGCAGCTTGATCTTGTTCACGGAGACGGGCTTGGCGATATAGTCCCAGGCGCCATTGGCGATGGCCAGGGCCGCGCCGTCGGAATTGCCGTCTCCCGTTAGGATGATCACTTCCGGCTGTTTTCCCATGGTCTGAAATTGTCGGACATGGGTCAGGCCGTTGCCGTCGGGCAGATTGACATCCAAAAAGACCACGTCGCATTCGGATGCATCGAGATATTCGGATGCCAGGGATATGTTGGGGAGCACGGCACAGCGGTGCCCCATGCGTTCAATGATGCGCTGAAAGGAATATGAGAAATCAGGATCGTCATCGATGATGAGAATGTCGGCCATGTCCAACTCCGTGTGCGGTGTGTCCGATTTTGTCGGATTTTGTCCGAGATAGCAAGATTTGTGTCGGACAATTACTTGGTCCCAAAAGATTTTTTGGAATTGCCGGAATGAATTCAGCTGGCGTTTTCTGGCGCGCGCTGCTACCCAGTGCCGGTTATCGTGGCGGGTTGCCCCGACGGGGCGCGAACACAGGAGGGTGTGGGAAGGCATGAAGTCGATCGTGTATTTGGTGATGACGTTGGTGGTTGTTGGCATGGCCGTCCAGGCCCGGGCCCAGGGATATCCGCTTGGGCCCGAGGATGTTCTGGAAATTTCCGTCTGGCGTGACGAAGCATTGACCAAGCAGGTTATTGTCCGTCCCGATGGCTGTGTATCCTTCCCGCTCATCGGGGACATTCAGGCCAGTGGTCTGAGCGTGGAACAGCTGCGGCGGGTCATCCAGGACAAAATCGCCGAATACGTTCCGGATACGCCGGTCAGTGTCATGCTGATGCAGATTGGAAGCGCCAAGGTTTACGTCGTGGGCAAGGTCAACCGGCCCGGCATGTACATCATGGGGCACGCCATGACCGTGACCCAGGCCCTGGCCCTGGCCGGTGGGCTCAACGCGTTCGCCGACGAGGACTCCATCCAGGTTTTGCGGACCGTGGACGGCGCGCAGCGGGCGATCGTCTTTGATTACGGGCGTGTCGCGTCCGGAAAAAATTTGGAATCGAACATCGTGCTCAAGCCGCACGACACGATCGTGGTTCCGTGACGGGCGCGCATCCATGCTCCGTGTGCTGTTTTTGATCATATGCCTGGCTGGCGCGGTTCCGGCGCACGCCCTGCGCTATATGCTGACGCCGTCGCTGGGACTGGGCGGCACTTTTGATGACCGGGTCCGCGAGGATCGCCAGGATTGGTGCGCGCGACTGACTCCCGGCGTGCTCGTGGATGTCGAACAGGACCGATACCGGGCCCGGGCGGAGGCCCGGATTGGTGTCCATGCCTACCAGAAATACACGGAATACGACCGCCTGGATCAGAATTATCTGGCTTCGATCGACTACGGGTGGAGCGCCCGGCTTCGCCTCGGTCTGTCCGGCAAGGCGCGTCTGGATACGGATTACGAGGACGAATACGAAGAAGGCCGTGTCGTGGATGTCGAGGCCACGGACCGACGGACATTCACCCTGTCGCCGTCTGTTTCGTACCTGCTCTCCCCCCGTGATACCCTCGCCATCGCGTATTCCGTTGCCCAGCGCGAGAACGAGGCCGATTACAATGCCGACTATCTCGGCCATGTTCTTGGCGCCACCTGGACCCACCAGTATTCGGAAATTCTGGATCTGTTCATCCGCGCCAACGCGCAGCGAACCATGTATGACGGGTCCCGCTCGAACCTGGACAGTCCCGTGTTCGGCGGCGAACTGACGCAGGACACCGTGTCCTTGATGGGCGGCGTATCGTACCGGCCCTCGGAGCGTCTGAGCCTGACCCTGGCCTTGGGCGGTGGGGATACCCACACGCGGCGTCGGGACAGCGAATGGGACCTGGGGTGGGCGCGCATCGCCCTGGGCGACGGCGAAACGACGTCGTCCCTCAACTATTTGGTCAATTCGGGCCTGGAATGGACCGGGGAACGCTTTTCGGTCACGGCTGGCTACGACCGCGATATCTATTCCAGCGCCGAGGGCGAGGATGTCGTCCGGGACAGTGTCAATGCCGGCATTGCCTACCGGATCACGCCCTTGGCCAGCATCGGTGTCTCGGCGCTGGCGCGCCATCTCGCCGACAACTCGGATCGCGACGAGCGTGACGACTGGTACCACGCCGTGAATCCGTATGTTCGTTTTCAGATTTCCAAGGACTCTTCCGTGCGTTTTGGCTATGCGTATTCCCAGTCACACGAGAAGGACGAGGAAAGGGCGGTCAGGAACCGCTGTTCCCTGGACTATGTCATGTCTTTTCCCCTCGAGTACTGACACTTGTAATTGCTAACCTCGCGAATGGGCCTGAAATGGAAGACCAGATCGATATCCGGGTATATTTTGACATTTTGAAGCGGCGGCGGAAGCATTTTTTCCTTCCGGCTCTTTTTGTGTTTTGTATTGTCGCAGTGGTCACGTACTTGCTTCCGTCCATCTACTCCTCGAGTTCGACCATTCTTATCGAGGCCCAGAACGTGCCCAAGGAATTGGTGCAGACAACGGTTTCCGGGTATGTCGAGGAACGCATGCAGTCCATGGCCCAAGTCGTGCTTGGCCGAGTCCGGCTTTTGCAGTTGATCAACAAGCTCAACCTTTATCGGGAGCTTCGCGATACGCACACAACCGAGGAAATTGTCGCCAAAATGCAGAAGGATGTCGCCTTGACCCCGGTTCAGGCCGATGTCATCAACCCCAGTTCCGGCCGCGCGGCCACGACGACCATTGCGTTCACCATTGCCTACAAGGGCAAGTCGCCCCAGACCGTGGCCTTGGTCGTGAACGAGCTGACATCCGCTTTTTTGGAGCAGAATCTTAAAGATCGCGAGGAAAAGGCCCAGACGGCGGTGACTTTTCTGGAAAAGCAGCGGGAGGACCTGGACCGTCGGATCCGGGTGCTCGAAGACAAGATTGCCGTGTTCAAGCAGGCCCACATCAATGAATTGCCCGAACTGATGCAGCTCAACCTGCAATCCATGGAGCGCCTGGACAAGGATCTCGCCTCCCTGGACGAACAACTCCGCACCCTGGCCAACCGCAAGGTCTACCTGGAAGGGCAGTTGGCCACCATCGATCCCCTGCAGCGCGGCGGCAAGGTGGTCATGTCGCCTTCCGAGGAATTGGATTCCCTGCGGCGGGAGTTGATTGCCTTGAAGGCGTCGCGGTCATCGACCCATCCCGATGTCCAGACGCTTGATGCCCGTATCCGTGGACTGGAGGCGGAGTATGGCACGGGCGTCGATTCCAACGATCTGATTCGGCAAATCGAGGCCGCTGAAAAAAAATTGACCGAAATGCGCCAAAAATACGCGCCCAAGCATCCGGACGTGCGCAAGGCCGAAAAGTCCGTCCAGGAGTTGCGGGCCCGGCTCGCGAATCAGCCCTCCCCGCAGCCGGCGCGGTCGGCGTCCACGCAGCCCGATAACCCGGCCTATATCGCGCTCCGGACTCAGATTTCGGCCACGGAAATGGACATCCAGGGGCTGCGGGCCGAGCGTGCCAATTTGTTGGCCCGGTATGAGTCCTTTCGGACTCGGCTGGAAAAGTCGCCGGTGGTTGAACAGGAATACAGGACCCTGCAGCGCGATTTGAGCGATGCCCAGCAACAATACCAACAGACCGTCAGCCGCCTCATGGCCGCCCAGGAAGCCCTTGTCCTGGAGCAGGAGCAGGTAGGCGAGAAAATGACCCTGGTCGCGCCGCCGGTCGTGCCGGAGAAGCCGTCCAGCCCAAACCGGCTGGCCTTGCTCCTGGTCGGTTTTGTGCTGGCTGTCGGAAGCGGGGTGGGCGTGGCGTCCCTGGCGGAATTTTTGGACTCCGCCGTGCATTCTCCCGAGGAGCTGGCCACGTTGACCGGAGCTCCGGTCCTGACCGTGATCCCGTATATTTCCACGCCCAGGGAGGAACAGCGTCGTCAACACCGCCGGCTGGCCATCTGGGGCGGTTTGACGGCCCTTGCCGCCTTGGTTTTGGCCGTGGTCCATTTTGGGTTTCGGCCCTTGGACGTGATTGTGTTTCAGGTCATCCACAAGATGTCTTTGTATTGGTAGCGAGGAAGCATGAATAAGATCGCCAAGGCATTGGAGCGGGCCCGGCGGGAATCCGGGGATGCCCGCTTCGAGACGTTGTCCGGGATTGCTCCGGAGCGGGATTCCGGGGGCGCGTTGGACGAGGACTCGATGATCTACACCCGAACGAAAATTCGGGCTCCGGACGATATTCTGTTGCGGAACAACAGGGTCCTGACCCATATCCGGGATACTTTTGTCCAGGATCACTACAGCTTGCTGCGGACACAGGTTCTTCAGCGCACCCGTGACCAGGGACGCAACACGATCATGGTCACCAGTGTTGGCCGCAACGAGGGGAAAACCACCACGGCCATGAATCTGGCCATTTCCATGGCGCGCGAGGTGGGGCAGACCTCGCTTTTGGTCGATCTCGATCTGCGCGAGCCGGATGTGGGCAAATATCTGGGATTTTCCGAGGAACGGGGTATTTCCGATTTTCTGGTGAGCAACGCCCCGGTTCAGGAACTGTTTGTCAATCCCGGCGTGCAGAAAATCGTGGTTCTGCCCGCCGGGCGCGCCCTGACGGCGACCACGGAGCTGCTTGGATCTCCCAAGATGAAAAATCTTGTCCGGGAGCTGAAGCAACGGTACGCCGACCGGTATGTTTTTTTCGACTGCCCGCCATTTATCGACAATCCTGATTCCATGGTTTTCAGCTCCTACGTGGACGGGATTTTACTTGTCATCGAGGCGGATCGGACCCCCCGGCGGCTGATCCAAAAAGCCGTGTCCATGCTGGCCCCCGAGAAACTCCTGGGCCTCGTCTACAACAAAGCCCGGATCGCTCCCCGGACCTGATCCGTTATCCAGGACCCATGTACGAAAAGTATTTCGGTTTTTCACGCAAGCCCTTCGGCATCGTCCCCAATCCCGATTTCCTGTATCTGACGGACAAGCATCGGACCGCGTTGACCTATCTGGAATACGGGCTGCGCGAGGGCAGTGGCTTCATCCTCCTGACCGGCGACATCGGTTCCGGAAAAACCACCCTTGTCCGACATCTGGTGCGTGGCCTGGAACAGTCCGTGGACGTGTCGGTCATTTCCAATACCATTGTTTCCCCCTCGGAACTGCTGGAGATGGTTGTCGCGGAGTTTGGCCTGACCGCCGTGTCGGGCAACAAGAACGCCAATCTTGCCCTGTTGCGTCAGTTTTTGGCCGAAAAGCACGTTGGTGGCCGGAAGGTGGTGTTGATCGTGGACGAAGCCCAGAATCTGTCCGTCGAGGCCCTGGAAGAAGTGCGGCTGCTGTCCAACCTGCAAGACGATGACCGCATGCTGCTGCAGATCATGCTCGTGGGCCAGCCGGAATTACAGGACACCCTGGCCAGTCCGCGTCTGGTGCAGTTGGCCCAGCGCATCGTGGTCTCGTATCATCTTGGCCCGTTGGACGCGGAGGAAACGCGCCATTACGTGCGCTATCGTCTGGAAAAGGTGGGAGGCGCCCCGGACCTGTTCACGGATTTGGCCCTGGACCGGATTTTCGAGGCCACGGGTGGCATTCCCCGGGCCATCAACATTGTTTGCGATACCGCCCTGGTTTATGCCTACGCGGATCAGCTGGCCCGGATCGACGAGACAGTCGTGGATCAGGTCGTCGAGGACAGGGGCGGTTTTTCCTTGCGGATGTCCGATGCGGATCGGTCGGGAACCGGCTTGAACCGGGGGCCGCGCGAGGTGGCGCTCGAAGAGCGCTTGCACGGCCTTGAAGATCAGGTCCGGAGCTTGTCCGCCGGCCTCGAGGACGCCACCCGGGCCATCGAGAGCCTCCGGGCGGAAGGTGGCAAGGAACTGGTTCATTCCCTGACGGAACTGCTGTTGCGGGAGCGGGAAGGCTACCAGGATTTGGTTCTCAAATTTTCGTCCGTGAGCAGGGAACTGAACAAGTTGCGGCAGGCCCTTTTGATGAAGGCCGGGCCTGTGTTCCCGTCACGTTCCAATTCCGTGGAGGAAGCATGATCATTCCCGTCATCCTCGCCGGTGGGTCCGGAACCCGCTTGTGGCCCCTGTCCCGAAAACTTTATCCCAAGCAGCTCCTGCCCTTGCTTGACGAGTTCACCCTGGTCCAAAACACGGTACTCCGGCTGCAAGGCCTGGAAAACGTCGCCGATCCGGTGTTGATCTGCAACGAGGAGCATCGGTTCATGATCGCCGAGCAAATGCGGGCCATCGGGGCTAGGCCCGAGGCCGTGGTTCTCGAGCCCGTGGCCCGGAATACCGCCCCGGCCGTGGCCGTGGCCGCGTTGCGGGTCGTGGCCAGGAATCCGGAGGATATCCTGTTGGTGCTCCCAGCCGACCACCTTATCGCCGATTTGGCCACGTTTCATGGCGTGGTGCGTTCGGCGGCCCGTTTCGCCGAACAGGGGCGGTTGGTGACTTTTGGCATCGTGCCCACGGGCCCGGAAACGGGGTACGGCTATATCCGTCACGGCGAGGCCATCCAGGACAAAACCATGGCCGAGACGGCCCTGGGAATCGAGCGATTCGTGGAGAAACCTGATTTGGAAACGGCCCGGCGCTATGTGGATTCTGGAGAATTTCTTTGGAATTCCGGAATGTTCATGTTTCGAGCCGATAGCGTGTTGAAGGAAATGGAACGGCTGGTGCCGGAAATCGTGAACGCCTGCCGTCTGGCCCTGGATCGGGCCAGTATGGATTTGGATTTTCTGCGCCTGGACCGGGACGCCTTTGCCGCGTGCCCGGAAGATTCCATCGACTACGCCGTCATGGAACGGACCGGCCTTGGGGCCATGCTCCGTCTGGACGCGGGCTGGAACGATCTGGGTTCCTGGGACGCCTTGTGGCAGGCTGGGGCCAAGGACGACCAGGGCAACGTGACCAGGGGGGACGTGCTGTTGTGCGACGTGCGCGATTCCTATCTCCACGCCGAGACCCGTCTGGTGGCGGCCGTGGGCCTCGAGAATCATATCGTGGTCGAGACGTCCGACGCGGTGCTTATTTCGCCTCGCGATCGCGTGCAGGAAGTCAAGAAACTGGTCGATAAACTCAAGGCCGAGAACCGGATCGAGAGCGTGTCCCACCGACAGGTTTTCCGGCCGTGGGGCAATTACGAATCCATCGACGAGGGCGCCCGCTACCAGGTCAAGCGCATCACCGTGAATCCGGGTCAGGTTTTGTCCTTGCAGAAGCATTTTCACCGGGCCGAGCACTGGGTGGTGGTGCGGGGCACGGCCTTGGTCACCAGGGATGGCGAGGAGATTTTGCTGCGCGAGAACGAGTCCGTCTACCTGCCCCTTGGCGCCGTGCACCGTTTGTCCAACCCTGGCAAGATCCCGCTGGAGCTGATCGAGGTTCAGGTTGGCAGTTACCTTGGCGAGGACGATATCGTCCGTTTCGAGGATGTCTACGGCCGGTGACGTGCTCGGAGTCCGGGGTGGTCCCGTGAAGCCGGACTCCATGGATTGCCCCGCCCGGAACGTTCCTGATCATGACAAGCCAGCCGTGCAACCCGCCCAATGTGGCGGGTTTCGCGTTTTCAGGGGCGTCGCGCCGGCCTGATCTGGTGGGCAAAGAGGATGCCGTCGCGGCGCACCGTGGCGGTTTTGTCCCCGGGGAATTGAATACAGCGGTTCGTGGCCTTGGCGTGCCACGCTTTGTCGAGAAGCAGCAGCTGGCCGGCCAGCCCCTGACCGGGTCCGAGGCGATCCAGGACGTGTTTGTAGAGGCGCAGGCGCAGGGCTTCATGGGCGGGATCGAGCACGGATCTTTCAAGCAGAAAAGTGTCCACCGGGTCTGGAATCGCGGGCAGGTGACCTTGCCAGAAGTCCGCGTCGACGCGGGCCAGTCGCCACAGGTGGCCGCAGGCCGCGCTGAAGGACGGGTTTTCGGCCAGGATCAGGGGCAAAATCTGGTTCCGGACGCGGTTTCGGGTTCGATCGGGCTCCATGTTGGAGGCATCCTCGCACCAACTCAGGCCCGTGTCCCGGGCAAGGGCGCGGAGTTCCGTTTTTTTCCAGTCCAGCAGGGGGCGCAGCAACCGGCGTCGTGGGTCGATTCCGGCCATGCCGCCCAATCCTGGCCAGCCCGCGCCCCGGATGAGGCGCATGACGATGTCCTCGGCCAGATCGTCGCCATGATGCGCCGTGACGATCCAGTCCGCCCGATGCGTGTGCCGCACGGACTCCAGGAACGCATAGCGCAGATCGCGCGCTGTTTCTTCGAGGCCGGTGCCGCGCGCCTGACATTGCGCGGTCACGTCCAGGCGGCATGTTTCCAGGGGCAGGCCAAGGCCGGCGCAGACCGCGTGGGCCAGGGTCGCCTCCTGATCCGATTCCGGGCGCAGCCCGTGATGGGCATGGGCCGCGATCAGGGTCAGGTCCAGGGTCGGGCTCAGGGCATGGAGCAGGTGGAGCAGGACCGTGGAGTCCAAGCCCGTGGAATAGGCCACGATCAGCTTGGATCGGCGTAAGTCCGCGCCCAGGCCGTCGGCGCAAAAACGGGCCATGGCCAGGGCCCGTCTGGCCCAATGTCCGGGCAGATCCCGCAGACGCATGTCTAGAGCGGGATACCGAGGTCCGTGAGCAGGCTTTCGAGGTAGGATGTCATGTGCTCTTGCTGCTCCGGGGTGGCGTACGCGATGCAGGCGCAGCGCAGAATGTTTTTGGCCCGGACCAGAAGTTCCAGCTTGATCCAGTCATGGCCTGTTTCCACGGCCATGTAGAAGGGTCCGCACGCCGTGGCGTGTTCCTGCTGCATGGGCGTCAGCAGCTTGGGCGGAAGGGGAAAATGGTAGAGCTTGTCGATGGCGCTCCCCAGTTCCTGCTCCTTGAGCCAGGCTTCCACTTTGTCCAAGTTTTCGGGCGAGATTTCATCGATCAGAAAAGAGCGCATGGCGGTCCTCCGTGTGGGGTTCAGCGGCTGATCTGCGGTCCAGGTGGGCTTCCTCGGGGATGATTTCATGATCCAGGTTGAACATCCGGCGGGCGTTGTGGATGAAACGCTGGGCCGAGCCTTCTTCCTGGGAGCGGCGCTTGAGGTAGGAAATGGGCTCGTGGCAGATTTTGTGACAGATGGATATGGCCAGGCGTTCCAGCACGGCCACCATTTGCGGGTCCGGGTTGGGGCCAAGCTGCTTGATGGATCGCCGCAACTCCCGCCGGGCAATGTCCTCTCCCTGGCCCAGCAGGGCGACGATGGTCGGCTGCAGGGCCAGGCCATCCCGCCAGCGCATGAACGTGGTCACTTCCTCGGCCACGATTTCCCTGGCCTTGGCCGCTTCCTGCTGCCGTCCGGCCAGATTTTCCTCGACCACTTCCTTGAGATCGTCGATGTCGTAGAGATATACGTTATCCAGGCTGTTCACGTCCGGATCAATGTCGCGCGGGACCGCGATATCGATGAAAAAGATGGGTCGGTTGCGGCGTTTGCGGAGCACGTCCTTCATGTCCCGCGCCTTGATGATGGCCGTGGGCGAGCCAGTGGAGCTGATGACGATATCCGCTTCCAGCAACGCCTGGGACAGCTGTTCGAAGGGCAGGGCGTGGCCGCCGAATTGTCGGGCCAGTTCCTCGCCCTTGGCCAGGGTACGGTTGACCACGCTGATGTCCCGCACTCCCGCCGAAAGCAGGTGGGTGGCGGCCAGTTCGGCCATCTCGCCCGCGCCGACCAAGAGTGCTCCGTGTCTGGACAGATCCGTGAAAATCTTGCGCGCCAATTCCACCGCCGCGTAGCTGATGGACACGGCGCTGGAAGCGATGGCGGTTTCGGTGCGGACGCGCTTGGCCACGGAAAAGGCCTTGTGCAGCAACCGGTTGATGATGACCCTGGCCGTCCCTTTTTCCACGGATGCGCGGTAGGCGGTTTTGAGTTGCCCCAGAATTTGTGGCTCGCCCAGGATCATGGAATCCAGGCTGGAGGCCACGGTGAACAGATGGTCCACGGCCGCGTCGCCCTGGTGGCAATAGGTGTGCTCGTCCAGGTCGGCGCGGGGCTGGTCGCAATGCTTTGCCCAGAAATTCAGGACCAGACCCCGTATGTCGGTGGTTTGGTCGCCCACCGCCAGGAATTCAACCCGGTTGCAGGTTGAGAGGATCATGACTTCGCTGATGGGGCCGCGATCGTGGATCAGACCGCTGTCGGCGGGGTCGCATCCGGCCAGGGCAAAGCGTTCGCGGATGCCCACATCCGCTGTCTTGTGATTCAAACCGATGAGAAATATTTCCTGATTCATTGCAGATAGCGCTTGTTTGAACGGTTAGGGGCGGAAACTGTGGTGCGTGGGCAGCAGAAAGTTCACACCGAGCAGTGAGATCATGCACAGGGCAAAAAGCAGAATGGCGGTTTTGGCCGGTTTCCGTCCGCGCCAACCCAGCCCGAGGCGCTGGTGGTAGAGCAGGGCGAAAATGAACCAGATCAGGATGGAAATGAGTTCCTTGGGATCCCAGCTGAGAACTCGCTTCCAGGTAAAGGATGCCCACACGAATCCGGCCAGCATGCTGATGGTGTACAGGGGGAAACCGATGCACACGGCCCAGTGGTTGGCGCGATCAAAGGTTTCCAGGGAGGGCAGGTCCTTGGAGAAGTTGGGCAATTTGGCCTTGGTTTTGATTTTGCGCTCCAGGTACAGGTAGGTCAGGCCCGCGCCAAAGGCCATGACGATCAACGCCAGGGACACGAAGATGGTGCCCACGTGCAGGCTGAACCACAGGGCGCTCCATTGTTCCGGAACCGCCAGGACCTGGGTGCTCACGGCCAGGGAGGAGGAAAACAGGATAAGCGCCAGGGGAGCGGTGATCATGGAGAGGAAATCATGCTTGAGACGCCACCACAGGACAAAAAAGATCAGGACGATGAACCAGGCGAGCAGACTGATGTAAAACTGCCCGTGTTGCAGGGCCATGGACCCGGAGGCGGCCAGGCGCAGAACAAGATCCACGGTATGCAGACCCAGGGCCGCGCCGGAAGTCCAGGTCGCGATTCGTTTGAGCCCGACCCGACGCAAACCCAGGCCAAGGGGATAGGCGACGGATCCGCTCAGGTAGAGCAGGGCGATGATCAGTTCAAAGATTCTGGATGCAGTCATCACACCATTCTCCGATTCGAGGGTGCAGTGGGGCCGGAAGCAGGGCAGCCAGCAACGAGTGACAGTGCTCGTGATCGTTGGCCCTGATCAATTCGGGCAGATTGGACGCGGCCAGCTCCCGGAAAATGACCCGATTCGCCGCGCACGACCAGCCCAGGGCGAGAAGGGCCGTTCGGATCTGGCGCAAGAGGCGGGCGAAGCAGGCGTACTCGGGCCCGTAACGGCCTTCCAGATCCCGACGGATGATGCGGCACAAGGCCGGGCTGGCACCGTTGGTGGAGACCGCGATGACCAAATCTCCCCGGGTGATGGTGGCCGGGAGCACGAAGGTTCCTTGTTCCGGGTCGTCGGCCCGGTTGCAGAGCAGGCCGCGTCGGGCGCATTCGTCGCCGATGGTTTGGTTGAGCTCGCGGTTGGCCGTGCACGCGAAAACCATCCGCGCGCCGTCGAGGTCCGTCGGAGCGAAAGGGCGCTGTTTATAGGAAAAATTGGAATGTTTTGCAAGAAGATCGGCCAGTTCCGCAGTGACCGGAGCTGGGTCCACGCCCGTCACCCGGGCGGGTTCGCATTCGAGAAGCCCCTGGATTTTGCGCAGGCCGACCTCGCCGGCGCCAACCACCAGGCAGTGCATGTGCGTCAGATCGAGAAGCAGGGGGTAGTAGCGCATGGCCGCCCCCTAGCAGAGGCCGTCGTGCTTGTCCAAGCTCCCGTTTTGCGCCCGATTTCGGGCTGGCTGGACTTTTTCGGGCTTTTCTCCCAAGGACATCCACATGCCGTCCTTGAATCCACATGCCCCTGTCGTGCCCCGTTATCTGGTCATTCAACTGGCCAGGTTTGGAGATTTGATCCAGACCAAGCGCTTGGTGCGTTCCCTGGCCCGGCGCGGGGAGGTGCATCTGTTGGTGGACCGGTCTCTTTTATCATTGGCGTGCTTGGTCTACCCCGATGTCCTGGCTCACGGCATCGCCGCGCACGGCGCGCATGGGCGGGATATTTCCACCAAGATCCATGCCGATCTCGCGGCCATTGCCGGACAAAATTTTACTCGGATTTTCAATCTCAATTTTTCCGGTCTCAATTTTGCCCTGGCCGCCATGTTTCCTTCGGACAGGGTGCGGGGTTACGGCATGCGGATGGGACAGCGGCTGATCGACGCCTGGCCGGCCCTGGCCATGCGATGGACCCGTCACCGTGCCGAAACCGGGATCAATTTGGTTGATATGTGGGGGCTGCTCGCGGACGAGCCGATAGCCGCCACGGACGTCAACCCCGCTCCGTGTCCTTCTGGCGGGGGGCTTGGCGTGGTCATGGCCGGACAAAACGCGCGTCGTTCCCTGCCGCCGACAATTTTGGCGCCATTGGTGCAGGCGGCCTTGCAACGGGTCGGGCGTGGCTCCGTTTTTTTGCTCGGAGCCGGCGCCGAGCGTCGGGCGGCCATGGAGTTGATCAGCCTGCTTCCTCCGGCCGTGCGCGGGGAGGTGCGCGACCTGGTTGGCCGGACCGACTGGGCGGCCTTGGCCGATACCGTGGCCGGCCTTGATCTCCTGCTGACCCCGGATACCGGGACCATGCATTTGGCCGCGCATCTTGGAACTCCGGTGCTGGCTTTTTTTCTGTCCTCGGCGTGGTGTCACGAAACGGGCCCATACGGGGCGGGGCACATGGTCTTGCAGTCCTTGCCCGCGTGTGCCCCATGCGTGGAAACCACCCCCTGCCCGCATGGAACCCGTTGTTCGCGGCCGTTCACGGATCCGGCGGTGCTGCGTTTTGTCAGTGGCCGCGAGGAGAAACCCGTGCCCGGGGATTTCGCGGTCATGCGTTCCGAATTCGATGTCCTGGGCGTGGTTTTCCGAGCCGTGTCCGGGCGTGACCCCTATCTGCAATCTCGTGTCTGTTTCCGTTCCATGGCCGCTGCGGTGGCTGGAGTCGGAGGTATCACCGGATGCGTCGCCTCGGGCGCGCACGAATGGTGGATTCAGGAACGTGACTGGATGCTGCCCCAAACCCTGCGAGGTCGCCATGTCTGATATCGCCCGGCGCGTGCTGGTCGTTCTGCCCATGTATGGGGGGTCCCTGCCGATTGGCCGCTACTGTGGCCGCGCCTTGCGCGGTCTGGGGCACGTGGTCGAATATTTCGAGGCGCCGGATTTTTACCCGACCTTCACGGCGTTGAAGTCCCTCAAGGTGGGCACGGATCGTCTCGACTATCTGGAGAACAGTTTTTTGCAGGTGGTCTCGCAGGCCGTTCTGGCCAAGGTGGAGGCTTTCGGGCCGGATTTGGTTCTGTCCATGGCCCAGGCCCCGTTGTCCCGCCAGGCCCTGAACCGGTTGCGGCGGGACAAGGTGGCCACGGCCATGTGGTTCGTGGAGGATCATGAGCTGTTTGTTTATTGGAAGGCCTTCGCCCCCCTGTACGATCTTTTTGCCGTGATCCAGAAAGGCGATTTTTTCGACAAGCTGGCGGACGTGGGTCAATCCAATGTCTTGTATCTGCCACTGGCCGCCGATCCGGGGGTGCATTGTCCCCTGGACTTGTCCCCCCGTGAGCAGGCCGAGTACGGCAGCGAGTTGTCCTTCGTGGGCGCGGGGTACCCCAACCGCCGACTTGCCTTTCGGCGGCTGGCCCATCACGATCTGCGCATTTGGGGCAATGACTGGGACCAGGAACCCGTTTTGGCTCCGTATCTGCAACGAGGTGGCGCGCGTGTTGACACGGACGAGGTGGTGCGGATTTTCAACGCTTCGACAATCAATATCAATTTGCACTCCTCGGTGCGGCCCGGGGCCTTGATCGGGGATGGTGATTTCGCCAACCCCCGTACCTTCGAACTCGCGGCGTGCGGGGCGTTTCAGCTGGTTGACCGCCGGGCGCTGATGCCCGAGCTGTTCGCCCCGGATGAATTGGCCATGTTTTCGGACATGGACGAGTTGCTCGGGCTTATCGACTATTACCGCGCCCATCCCGACATTCGGAATCAGCTGGCGGCCAGGGCGCGGGCCAGGGTTTTGGCCGAGCACACGTACACGCATCGGATGCGTGCCTTGTTGGAGCGGGCTCGCGGATTGATGCCCGACCGGGTTTCCATGGGCGCGGCCTGGCGCGACGACATGCCGGAGGGTTTGGCCGCCGAGCTGGACGCCTTGCTGACACGGCTGGATTTGCCGGCCAGTGTGTCTTTCGAGGATTTGGTCTGGGCCATACGCGGACGGCAAGGTCAGCTTGACCAATTGGAAACAATGATTTTGTTTCTGGATGAATGGAAAAAACTCTACGCCGGTCCCCGGCCCGGAAAATAAGGCTTGAATCGGAGCCCCGGGGCGGGTAGGCGTTTCTCACGATTTCGGAACAGGAGTAGACATGCAAAAGCCATCCCTTGGCCTGTCCCTCGAGGGCGTGCCGTTTATTTTTTTCACCACGGTCGCCACCGTGATCTTTGCCCTGATCGGGTGCTGGATCATGGCCGTCGCGCTGCTGGTGGTTCTCTTTTTGGTACTCAATTTTTTTCGCGATCCCGAGCGGGTGGTCCCCCAGGATGCCGGCGTGGCGGTGTCCCCGGCCGACGGCAAGGTCGTCAAGGTCGAGACCATGCGCGATCCCTTGACCGGCGAGGACCGCACGGCCATTTGCGTTTTCATGAGCATTTTCAACGTGCATGTGAACAGAATGCCCGTGGCTGGTCGCGTGGGGCGCATTGCGTATCATGGGGGAAAATTTTTCAACGCTTCGTTTGACAAGGCGTCCACGGACAACGAGCGTAACTCGCTGTTGATCGAGGATCGCGATGGTCGGACCTGGACCACGGTCCAGATCGCCGGGCTCATCGCGCGGCGTATCATCTGCTGGGCCGAGACCGGGGATGAACTGGCCCGTGGCCAGCGTTTCGGATTGATCAAGTTTGGCTCCAGAGTTGACCTTTACATACCCTCCGAGTATGTCCCGGCTGTCCGCGTTGGAGAAAAGGTCTTCGCCGGGCAGACAATTTTGGCCCGCAAAAAATAAGCACACGTTACGATATGGACCACCCAAAACCCAAGCACCGGGGATATTACCTGCTCCCCAACATGATGACCATGGCCAGCCTGCTGACCGGATTCATGGGTATTTTATGGTCCATTCAAGGCGCCTACGAAATGGCGGCCTACGCCATTCTGGCCAGCTGTGTTTTTGACGGGCTGGATGGAAAGTTGGCCAGATTGACCAACTCCGCCTCGGATTTCGGAGTCCAGCTCGATTCCCTGGCCGATCTGGTCGCTTTTGGCGTCGGGCCGGCAATCCTGGTTTACCAGTGGACCCTGCACGATTTCGGCCGTCTCGGTATCATGGCCTCCTTTCTGATCATTGCCTGTGGCGCTTTGCGTTTGGCCCGCTTCAACGTCCAGACCGGAAAAATCAGCAAGAAGTTTTTCATCGGTCTGCCCATTCCCGCTGCCGCCTGCACCTTGGCCGCGTTCGTGTTTTTCGCGGCCTATCTCCCGGAAGGTTTCGTGGCTTTGATTCCACGGATCGTCCTGGTTTTGGCTTTTTTGGTGTCCATTCTCATGGTCAGCAATGTGCGGTATGCATCCTTCAAGGATGCCGAGGTCATCCGCGCCCATCGTTTCAGCGCCACGGTGACCGCCCTGCTCATTTTCGTGTTGGTCGCCTCCGAACCGAAATTGCTCGGTTTTGTTTTTTTCATCGGCTACATTATTTCCGGTCTTATTTACTCCTACTTCGTTTTGCCGCTACGCGGAAAATCCCTGCTACGAGAGTCTTCTCACAAGATCTCGTAAAGGAACACGTTACCCCCCTCATCATCGTTTGCAGGAAACGGCCATTTCAGCACCTGGATTATTTTGCATAGAAACAATCTATTATCGCTTATCGAATATAAAAGGAGATGCACATGTCGGAGAGAATTTTTATTTTTGACACGACGTTGCGTGACGGCGAGCAGTCTCCCGGCGCAACCATGAACCGTAATGAAAAAATTCGGCTGGCCAAGCAGTTGGAAAATCTGGGAGTGGACATTATCGAAGCGGGCTTTCCGGCCGCCAGTCAGGGTGATTTCGAAGCCGTGCGCGACATTGCCAAGGCGGTCCAAAGTTGCCAGGTGGCCGGTCTGTGTCGGGCCCTGCCTGCGGATATCGACCGGGCTTGGGAAGCGGTTCGGCATAATCCGCAGGGACGAATTCATACGTTTTTGGCCACCTCGGATATTCATATGAAATACAAGCTCAGAAAGGAGCGGCATCAGGTTTTGGAGATGGTTGAAGCTGCGGTCAAGTATTCGGCAGGCAAAACCTCCAACGTTGAATTCTCGGCCGAGGATGCATCCCGTTCGGATTGGGACTTTTTGGTCCAGGTCTTTGAGCGGGCCATTGCGGCCGGCGCCACGACCATCAATGTCCCGGACACGGTTGGCTATGTTCAGCCCCAGGAGTTTGCCGAACTGATCGCCTATCTTTTGGAAAAAGTCCCCAACAGTCATAAGGCCGTTTTTTCCGTGCATTGTCACAACGATCTGGGTCTGGCCACGGCCAACACCTTGGCGGCGCTCAAGGCCGGGGCTCGGCAGGCCGAGGTGACCCTGAGCGGCATTGGCGAACGGGCCGGCAACGCGGCCCTGGAAGAAGTGGTCATGTCCATGGATGTGCGCAAGGATTTTTATCAGTTTGCCAGCGGTATCAAAAAGGAACAGATTTATCCGTCCACCCGGCTTTTGTCCCTGATCATCGGGCAGCCGATACCACCGTACAAGTCGATTATCGGCGCCAACGCCTTTGCCCATGAATCGGGGATTCATCAGGATGGAGTACTCAAGAACCGTTTGACCTACGAGATCATGACGCCGGAGTCCGTGGGACGTCAGGAAGAGGACATGGTTTTGGGCAAGCATTCCGGTCGCGCCGCATTGGTCAAACGTCTGGGCGATTTGGGTTACCATTTGGACGAGGCCCAGATCGACATCGTGTTCGCGGCCATGAAAAAGCTGGCCGATCGCAAAAAGGAAATTTTTGTGGAGGATCTCGAAGCCATGGTGCTCGACGAGATTTTCCGCATCCCCGACAAATACCGCCTGGAATATCTGAGCGCCATCAGTGGCAACATGGCTATCCCCAACGCGGTCGTCAAAATGTACGTGGACGGCGAGGAACGGGTCATTTCCGATTTCGGGACCGGTCCCATCGACGCGGTGTTCAATACCATCGCCAAGGTCGTGGATCGTCATCCAAAATTGGTTCGCTACGCGGTTAACGCCATCACCGGTGGTACCGACGCCCAGGGCGAGGTGACCGTCAAGATAGAGGAAAACGGAAAAACATCGGTGGGCCGCGCTTCGGACGCGGACATCATCGTTGCCAGCGCCAAGGCCTATTTGAACGCCCTGAACCGCTTGGCCAAAAGAGAGGAGGAAACCATATGCGCCAGACTTTAGCTCAGAAAATCCTGCAGAGGCACACGGATCAGTCCATCACGGGAGACGGACAGATCGTCCAGTGCCGCGTGTCGCTGGTCCTGGCCAACGATATAACCGCCCCCCTGGCCATCAAGTCCATTCGGGGCATGGGCGTGACCAGGGTCTTCGACAAGGACCGCGTGGCCCTGGTCTGTGATCATTTCACGCCTAACAAGGACATTGATTCCGCAGAACAGGTCAAGCTTGTGCGGGATTTCGCCCGTGAGATGGATATCACGCACTATTACGAAGGGGGGAACGTTGGCGTGGAACACGCCATCCTGCCCGAGTACGGGTTGGTCGGCCCCGGCGATATCGTAATCGGCGCGGACAGCCACACCTGCACCTACGGTGGGTTGGGCGCTTTCGCCACGGGCCTGGGCAGCACGGATATCGCCGCGGCCATGGCCTTGGGCGAGACCTGGTTCAAGGTTCCGGAGACCATCCGCGTCAACATTACCGGCACGTTGCCCGCGTATGTCGGCGGCAAAGATTTGATTTTGTACGTCATTGGACAGCTCGGCGTGGCCGGGGCCCTGTACAAGGCCCTGGAATTCGGCGGCGACGTCATTGACGGACTGTCCGTGGAGGCGCGCATGACCATGGCCAACATGGCCATCGAGGCCGGCGGCAAGGCCGGACTTTTCGCGGCCGACGCCAAGACCCTGGCCTATTGCGAGGCCCACGGCCGCAAGGGGGACTCGCCTCTGGCCGCCGACGAGGGCGCGGTTTATTGGAAGACGCTTGATTTCGACGCCACGCGCATGGCGCCGCAGGTCGCCTGCCCACATCTGCCGGACAACGTCAGGCCCGTGGATGAGGCCGCGGACGTGCGCGTGGATCAGGTCGTGCTTGGATCCTGCACCAATGGCCGCATCAGCGATCTGCGTGAGGCCGCGGCTGTGATCAAGGGCCGCAAGGTGGCCAAGGGCGTGCGCTTTATCGTTATTCCGGCCTCGCCCGGAGCATACTCCATGGCTTTGGACGAAGGATTGCTGCGGACCTTTCTGGATGCCGGCGCCATCATCAGCCCGCCAACCTGTGGGCCGTGCCTGGGTGGACACATGGGCATTTTGGCTGGCGGCGAGCGTTGCCTGTCGACGACCAATCGCAATTTCAAGGGCCGCATGGGCAGTCTGGAATCCGAGGTTTATCTGGCCAACCCGGCCGTTGCGGCGGCCACGGCCGTGACCGGCTTCATCACGCATCCGGGCAAATTGTAGGAGGACGCCATGACATTTAGAGGCAAAACCCACGTGGTGGGAGATCATATCGATACTGACGCCATTATTCCGGCGCGTTTTTTGGTCACGGCCGATCCGGTCGAGCTGGGCAAGAATTGTTTCGAGGGCCTGGAGCACGGCTGGATCAATCGTGTCACGCCCGGCGATATCCTGGTCGCTGGCGAGAATTTTGGCTGTGGCTCCTCGCGCGAGCATGCGCCCTTGGCCATTCTCGGCGCGGGGATGAAGGTTGTGCTGGCCAAAAGCTACGCACGGATTTTTTACCGCAATTCATTCAACATGGGCCTTTTGTTGCTGGAACTGGGCGAGGATATCGCCCGCATCCACGACGGCGATGAACTGGATATCGACGTGGCCGGCGGCACAATCAAGAATCTGACCACGGGCGAGACCATCGGTTTTAGCCCCGTGCCCACATTCATGATGGGCATGCTGTCGGGTGGCGGTTTGGTCGAATACGTCAAGCGCAAGGTGGCGCAATAGTTTGGGTTCCGGTGGGAAGAGAGCGGGGCGTCGCCCAGGCCCCCTGAATGGGGTGCAGGGGAGGAGTCCCCTGCCCGCCGGAGGTATTTTTGATGAGGAGAATGCAATGCAGATGAAGATATGTGTGATGCCGGGTGACGGCATCGGTCCGGAAATCACGTCTCAGGCACTGCGCGTGCTGGAGGCCGTGGCCGTGAAATTCGGACATGTCGTGGAAACCGAGACCGCGTTGATCGGCGGCGCGGCCATTGACGCCGTGGGCAACCCCCTGCCCGAGGCCACGGTGGCCGCGTGCAAGGCCTCCGATGCCGTGCTGCTTGGGGCCGTGGGCGGTCCCAAATGGGACACCATCGACCCTGCCATCCGTCCGGAAAAGGGGTTGCTGGGTATCCGCAAGGCCCTGGGCCTGTTCGCCAACCTGCGCCCGGCAGCCCTGTTTCCGGAGCTGGCGGGGGCGTCCTATCTGCGACCGGACATCGTGCGGCAGGGGCTTGATATCATGGTCGTGCGCGAGTTGACCGGCGGGGCCTATTTCGGCGAGCCGCGCGGCGAGACCACGGTGGCTGGCGAGCGCGCCGCCTACAACACCATGATCTACAGCGAATCCGAAATCGAGCGCATCGTGCGCGTGGCCTGCGACATTGCCATGAAACGCGGCAAGCGCCTCTGTTCCGTGGACAAGGCCAACGTGCTCGACGTGTCGCGGTTGTGGCGGGAAGTGACCATCCGCACCGCCGCCGACTATCCGGAAGTGGAGCTGTCGCATATGTACGTGGATAACGCGGCCATGCAGCTTATCCGCGATCCGTCCCAGTTTGACGTCATTGTGACCGAAAATCTATTCGGAGACATCCTGTCCGACGAGGCGTCCATCATCACCGGTTCCATCGGCATGCTGCCCTCGGCGTCCGTGGGCGCGTCCGGTCCGGCTCTGTTCGAGCCCATCCACGGCTCGGCTCCGGACATCGCCGGCAAGGACATCGCCAATCCCCTGGCCACCATTCTGTCCGTATCGATGATGCTGCGCTACGCGTTTGCCCTGGAAGCCGAGGCCGAGCG
>RZYB01000016.1 GCA_009930495.1 Deltaproteobacteria bacterium | reverse complement strand
ATCAGCCCCGGATCGCCGGGTCCCGCGCCGATGAGATATGCTTTGGCCATGTTCTTTCCTTGTCAGGGCCGCGCACGGCCCGGGTACGAGATACGATCCGCGTCTAGCGGATAAAGTCCTGCAATTTGCCGCGCAACTGCTCCAGCGTCGCCTTCTTCTCCGCGAACTCCGCCGCCTTGGCCTGTTCCTTGGCCACGACCTCGGCCGGAGCCTTGCCGACAAAGCTCTCGTTGCCGAGTTTCTTGGTCACGAAGTCCAGCTCCTTGGCGATCTTGCCGATCTCCTTGTCCAATCTGGCCAGTTCGGCCTCGAAATCGACCACGCCGTCCAGTGGCACGAAGAGTTCGCAGCCGCGCACCACGGCCGAGGCGCACCCCTTGGGCGCGGTCAGGTCCGGGGCAACCGTCAGACTGCCCACACGGGCCAGGGCCGCGATTTCGGTTTCGTGCGCCGCCAAAAAGACCCGGTCTTCGCCGCCGGCGCGCATCAGCACGGGCAGTTGCACACCCGGCGCGATGCCGAGTTCGGCCCGGATGTTGCGCACGGCCACGATGACACCCTGCAAAAATTCCATATCCGCCACGGCCCCCTCGTTCTCGCACTCCGGACGCGGTTTGGGATACGGCCGCAGGGCCAGGCTTTCGGCGTCCAGGGACGGAATGCAGGCCCAGATTTCCTGGGTGACAAAGGGAATGATCGGATGGGCGATGACCATGATCTCCGAGAGCACATGCTTGAGACAGCTGCGCGCGGCGGCCTTGGCCGCCTGATCCTCGCCGTAGAGTTCAGGCTTGATCAGTTCCAGATACCAGTCGCAGAACTCGCGCCAGACAAAGCCGTACAGGCCCTGGGCCGCCTCGTTGAACCGGTAGCCCTCGATCTGGGCGGCGTGCTCTTTTTTGAGCATTTCCAGACGGTGCAAAATCCACTGGTGGTGCAGGCCGGTCAACGCGGCCGGATCAAATCCCGGCTCGCTCCCGTCCACATGCATGAGGGCGAAGCGGGCCGCGTTCCAGATCTTATTGATGAAATGGCGATAGCCCTCGATGCGCGCCTCGGACAGCTTGATGTCCCGACCCATGGCCGCGAACGAGGTCAGGGTGAAGCGCAGGGAGTCGCAGCCGTATGTGTCGATCATTGCCAAGGGATCGATAACATTGCCCGTGGACTTGGACATTTTCTTGCCGTGCTCGTCGCGAACCAGGGCATGGATGTAGACGTCCTTGAAGGGCACGTTGTCCATGAATTTGAGGCCCATCATCATCATGCGCGCGACCCAGAAAAACAGGATGTCAAAACCCGTGACCAGAAGCGATGTCGGATAAAAAGCCGCCAGTTCCGGGGTCTTGTCCGGCCAGCCCATGGTCGAGAACGGCCACAGGGCCGAGGAAAACCAAGTGTCGAGCACGTCCTCGTCCTGGGTCAGGCGGCTGCCGCCGCACTTGGTGCAGGAGGTCGGATCCTGACGGGCGACGATGGTCTCGCCGCAGTCGGCGCAGGTCCAGACCGGGATGCGGTGACCCCACCACAGCTGGCGCGAGATGCACCAGTCGCGGATGTTGTCGAGCCAGTTATAGTAGGTCTTGTTCCACTGCGCCGGCCAGATGGTCGTGCGGCCGTCTTCCACGGCGGCCCGGGCCTTTTCGGCCAAAGGCTTGACGGACACGAACCACTGCTCGGAAACGAACGGTTCGATGGTCGTCTTGCATCGGTAGCACTGATTGACCTTGTTCTCGTAGGGCTCCTCGGCCGTAAGCGATCCGCAGGCCTTGAGATCCTCGACAATGGCCGCGCGGCATTCGGCCGCGGTCAGGCCGCGATAGGCCTCGGGAGCGTTGTCGTTCATGCGGCCGGCATCGTCGATGACGCCGATGGCCTCCAGACCGTACTTGCGGCCCAACTCCCAGTCGTTCATGTCGTGGGCCGGGGTGATCTTGAGGCAACCCGTGCCGAACTCGCGGTCGACATAGGCGTCGGCGATGACTGGGATGCGCCGTCCGACCAGGGGCAGGATGACAAATTTTCCGATCATGGACTGGTAGCGTTCGTCCTCCGGATGCACGGCCACGGCCGTGTCGCCGAGCATGGTCTCGGGGCGCACCGTGGCCACGGTCACGGAACCGGAGCCGTCTTCAAGCGGATAGGAAAGATGGTAGAGGGTGGACTTGGCCGGGGCATATTCGACCTCGTCGTCGGCCAGGGCCGTATGGCACCGCGTGCACCAATTGACGATGTACTTGCCGCGATAGATGAGGCCCTGCTCGTACAAAGACACGAAGACCTCGCGCACGGCGCGGGATAGGCCCTCGTCCATGGTGAAACGCTCGCGGGTCCAGTCCACGCTGGCCCCCAGACGCCGGATCTGGTTCAGGATACGCCCGCCGTAGTCCTCCTTCCACTCCCAGACCTGCTCGATGAACTTTTCACGGCCCAGATCCTCGCGCTTTGTCCCCTGGGCCAAAAGCTTGCGCTCGACCACGTTCTGCGTGGCGATGCCGGCATGGTCCGTGCCCGGCACCCAAAGCACGGTCTTGCCGCGCTGACGCATGTAGCGACACATGATGTCCTGCAGCGTGAGATTCAGGGCATGCCCCATGTGCAGGGCCCCGGTGACGTTGGGCGGCGGGATGACGATGGAATAGTTGTTGGCGGGATGCGCGGCGGCCTTGGCCGCGTCCGGGGTAAACGTCTGATGGGAAGTCCAGTAGTCCAGCCAGCGCTTTTCCACGTCGGCGGGTTCGTATCCCTTGGCAAGGGTCTCGGTGGCCATATGAAGACTCCAAATAGTGAGCTGATTGCGGCAAAAAGGCGCCGAAAAACCCGACGCCACGGAAACAAAAATGAGTACTGGGGCGTATGCCAAAAATCAAGCCCGACTTGCCCGACAGCGGTCGACCTGCTAGGGCCGGGCCATGCTCGACACGCCACCCTCCCTTGCCCTGCTCTGGGACGAATCCCACCTCTGGGGCGTCCTCCTGCATCGCGCCCTGTCAGCCTGGGGCGCTTGCGTCACGCCGCTCAAGGCGGCCCACATCGCCGCCGGAGCTCTCGCCCGGCTCCAACCGGATATCCTGCTCGTGCCTGGAGGCTGGGCCCGACTCAAGTCCCTGGCCCTGGGCGAAACCGGCCGCGAAGCAATCCGCGCGTATGTACGCGACGGCGGCACCTACATTGGCTTTTGCGGAGGGGCCGGTCTGGCCCTGGCGTCGGAGGCGCGCACGCCGTTTTTGGACCTGTGCTCCTGGTCGCGCAAACCGGCCAGGGAGCGTCTGCCCAATTTCAGCGGACACCTGTGGTGCAAAATTGAAGAAAACGGCACGGAAGAAACGGCGGAACTGCCAGTCTGGTGGCCATCCCAGTTCGCTCCCGACCCGGAATGCCCCCTGAAGATCCTGGCCAGCTACGGCGAGCCGGGACGGGACTTCTGGTCGGCCGATCTGGACTGGTCGTCAATCGCGCCGACCGAGGTTGGCCAGTGGGAAAAGCTGTACGGCATCAACCTCGATCCACGGCGTTTACACGGCGAGCCGTGCATCGTCTGCGGCCAATATGGCCGAGGGGCGTTCGTTCTAAGCTATGCGCATCTGGAAACTCCAGACTCGCCCGACGCCAACGCGTTGCTGACCCGGCTCCTGGGCCTGGCTCCAAAACGGCCCATCCCGCCCTGGGATCTTGGCCAGAACGCGCCACTCTGGGACGACAACGCCCTGCGCCACATGCACAACGCCCTGACCGATCTCGTCCGCTTCGGACAAAGCCATTTCCTGCTTTCCTGGCGCGCGCCCTGGCTCTTGGGCTGGCGACGCGGCGTGCCGGGTTCGCCCCTGACCTTCCTTGCGGCCATGATCTGGCAGGCCAGGCACAGCGCCCCCACGGACCAAGCCCGCGCGTTCTGGAACGACCACGCCCAGGACTGCCAGCGACTGTGTACCGAATTCTGCGTTCAGACCCGGGGCTACCTCTTGCAGGAACGACGCATCCTGGCCACGTCACCGTCCTCGCCCGAAACAAGCGCCTCGCCGGACCTGCAGCGCCGCAAAGTCGAACTCTTCGGCAAATTCCCCGGATACGGAGGCTTGTACGGAAGCATTCTCGGCACCCTGGACGAACTGCTCTGGCTCCAGCTCAGCGCGCCAAACGCCGGTCCAGATCGGCCTTGAGAACGGCCAAACAAGGGGCTTTTGGCAATAAATCAAAAAGCCGGTCCAGATAGCCCCTCCGGGCAAACAGCCGACGACTGGTCGCAAATTCCAGCTTCGGCCCCCACGACGCCAACAGCAGCTTGAAATCGTTCACGACCCGCAGCTGCATGTACGATGGGCTTTCATCCGAAGCCACGGCCTCGAAGATGGACTCCGTCCAGGATTCGGGCTCATCGGCCAGCCCCAGAGTGATGACCGGATCACGCGGCTTGTCCGGCGACATCTTGCCCAGAACCACGGGCACGATGTCGAGCTTGTCCGCGTCACGAACCACCGCGCACAGGGAGCTCGTCACCGGGTCAAGACCGGGGGGCAGCTCCCTCTTGTTGTGCAGACGGACCGTTTCGACGATTCGCGCCCGGTCCTCCGGCGCAAAGGAATCCAAAAAACGCCCGCGAAGAAGCACTTCGGCCCCCTCGTTGCCGTGGTCCACGGATTCATCGTCACGATATGTTCCGAACCGCTCGAACTGGGAAAACCGACCGATATCGTGCACAAGGGCGGCAGCCCAATGCAGTTCCGGCCGGGAAAGCCGTTCTCCGGCCACGATCCGCATGGCCAGGGCATGCACGCGCAGGGAATGATCGCGTTTCAGCACGATGTATTCACGACGATCCCCAAGCCGGTCCTCGTACTCGGCGGACAGGGCGACAAACTCCCGGCGCAGACGCCGCAACCGTTCCGATTTCATCAGATACCCTGGTAAAACTTATACAGATCCTCGTCGATGACCAAGCGGAACCCGCCATCATCCATTTCCTCGAAGCGGATGACCTGGACCGGGTCCATGGCCACATCCATGGCGTACTCGGCCAAACGGTTGGCTTCCTTCTTGGCTGTGTCGTCAAGTTCCTTGAAACGCCCCATCTCAATCCAATCACTCATGATATTCTCCCGCCAAAGGCTTATTTTCTCCAGAATTCCGGAATACACAAAACCAATACCGTATAAATTTCGAGCCGCCCCAGCAGCATGCAAAACGTGAGCACCCATTTTCCCGGAAGCGGAATGGCGGCGTAATTGTCAACGGGCCCGACTCCGCCCAAACCCGGGCCGACATTGCCAATACAGGCGACCACGGCCGAAAAGGCAGTCAGCACGTCCACGCCCATGGCCGTCAGAACCAGGCTGGACAAAACAAAAAGAAGCACAAAAAGCACGAAAAAGCCCCAGATACTGGCCAGCACCTCGTCCCTGACCAGCTTGGACCCGAATTTAACCGGCACCACGGCCCGGGGATGCACCAGGCGGAACAACTCCCGATAAGCCTGCTTGATCAACAGCATGACCCGCATGCATTTAATCCCGCCCGAGGTCGATCCCGCGCATCCACCCAGAAACATAGCCAGGAGCAAGAGCCCGTGGGTCAATGGCGGCCACAACTCATAATCGGCCGTGGCATACCCCGTGGTGGTGATGATGGACGCCACCTGAAACAGGGCGAAACGCAGTGAGCCGGAGACCGAGTCATAATTGGCGCCGTGGATGACCACGGCGACGATCGCGGTCATGACAACCACCACCAACGCGAAAAAACGAAACTCCGGATCCCGCCAAAACACCAAGGGGCGCCCCCGAAAAAGCTGAAAATGCAATGCGAAGTTCAGTCCGGCCACGAGCATGAAAAAAGACGTGACATAATCAATATAAGCGGAATCATAGGCCGCGATGGACGAGTTGCGCGTCGAAAAGCCGCCCGTGGCCATGGTTCCGAAGGCGTGGCAAACACTCTCGAACAGATCCATGCCCCCAAACAGCAGCAACGCGATTTGGACAGCGGTAAAGAACACGTAGACCTTCCATAAACTCATGGCCGTGTCCTTGATACGCGGTTGCAACTTGTCGGCCACGGGTCCGGGCACCTCGGCTTTATAGAGTTGCATGCCGCCGACGCCCAGGAAGGGCAGGATGGCGATGGTCAAAACGATGATCCCCATGCCTCCCAGCCAATGAGTCAGACTGCGCCAAAAAAGGAGTCCCTTGGGAACGGCTTCGATATTGGTCAAAATGGAGGCGCCGGTGGTGGTGAACCCGGACACGGATTCAAAAACCGCGTCGCTAAACGAGGGGAATCCTCCCAAGGCAAAGGGCAGCGCTCCGAACAAAGCGCACGCGATCCAACCCAGCGTGACAATGACCACGCCCTCACGATGATTGATGACCATGGGTTGGGGCTGGCGAAAAGAAAACAGCAAAAAAACTCCGGCCAAAACGGTCACGCACAGGGATAAAAATAACGGTGCTTCGGACCCGTCGGCAAAATACACCGCGCACAAAAAGGGAAAAAACATGCACAGTCCCACGCATACAAGGACCAGTCCGGTAACATGCCAGGCGAGACCCCAACGCATCAGCGACTCTCCCGCTTTCGGGACAACATCTGTTCCACTCTGGGGATGGATTCGAGCAGACTCAGGATGATCACCCTGTCTCCAGCTTTGATAAAATCATAGCCGCCGGGAATAAGGACACTGTCCTCGCGCATGATGCACAGCACCAGGACGCCCTTGGGAAAGTCGAGATCCTTGAGAGGGGTGCCTACCAGTCCCGAATCCGGTCCCACCAATGCTTCCAAGGCCTCGGCTCCGTCCTTGATGGCCACCGTGGACAAGACACCACCCTTGCGCACGTGCTTGAAAATACTATTAACGGCCGACAGGCGAGGGCTGACAATGTGCTCCAGACCGATGGCCCGGACCAACGGCATGTATTCGATTTTGTTTAGCCGCGTGATGGCCATGGCCGCGCCAAGCTTCTTGGCCAAAAGGGACGCCAGGATATTGCTTTCCTCGTTGCCGGTCATGGTCACGACAACATCCATGTCACCGACATTCTCCTCTTGAAGAACTTCCTGATCCGTGCCGTCGCCATGCAACACCACGGTCCGGCTCAATTCGTTGGCCAGGACCGCGCAACGGGCTGCGTCCTTATCCAATAGCTTGACCTGGATAGATTTTTTCTCCAGGCCTCGGGCCAAACGCAGCCCAATATTACCACCACCGATGATCAGCACCCGGCTCTTCTTGCCCGGCCGGTTGCCCAAAAAAGAAAAAACCGCCTGAAGTTGGCTGTTCTCGCACACGAAATACACGAGATCGCCCTCGCGGATCTCGTCCGATCCGGCAGGCACGATGACTGCGTCGTCGCGAACGATGGCCGCCACGATCATGGGTGTATCGGCCACCTTGCGCCGCAGATCGAACAGGCGGATACCCACCAGGGGGTTGCCCTCGGTGATCCAGGTCCCGGCCAGCTTGATGCGGCCACCGGCCAAATCGCTGATGTCCACGGCCCCTGGAGCGCGCAGCATGTGTTCGACGCTTTTGACCACCTCGGTTTCCGGATTGATGATGATGCCGATGCCAATGCCTTGGGCCAATTGCTGTCCATAGGCGATATACTCATCGTTGCGGATGCGGGCCAGCTTGGTCAGGCCGGGGGCGAGCATGTTGGCGAAAGTACAGGCCATGAGGTTGATCTCATCGCTGTCGGTCACGGCCAACAGCACGTCGGCCTTGGAGATGCCGGCTTCGCCCAAAATAAGCGGACTACACCCGGACCCTTCCAGAACCTGCACATCCATATGGTCGAGGATGCGCTGCAGCACAGCCGGGTTGCGGTCAATGACGACAACATCCTTATTCTCCGAGGCCAGACGCTTGGCGATATGAAATCCGACCTCTCCGGCACCGACGATAATGGCTTTCAAACAATGCGCTCCGGTTGCGATTACTGGATGCTCCGAGCCGAAGGCCAGGGTGTGCATGCACGAGCCGGGGAAAACCCTGCCGCAAAGGCTTCGCGCAGGGAGGAAAAGACGATCCTATTCCCGGGCTTGACCCGCCGTCCCGTCGCGCACGTTTCGGCGTGAAACCGCTTGGACGATTTGTTGCCCACATAAACGTTCCCGGCTTTGGGCAAAGCCAGAATTCGCGGCCAAAAACCCTTGCTCTGGCTCATGGCCAAGCGTTGGGCCTGTACAAGCCGCGCCGCAAAATCCGCGTCCTTGTCCGTTTGGTGGGAATAGGCGAAAGCCGCGCCCTCTTCAATCATCAAAAGGTTGACATTCCGGCCATCCCCAAGATGGACCGCGCCGACCATGCGCCCATATCTGTCCGTCTGCAACTCGGGGCGGTCCAAAAAGACATCCCGGTCGGCAACCAGTCGAGCCAATGTTCTCTTGGCCTCTTGCCCATAATACTGCCCCGGCTTGTCCCCATGCCGGATTTCCGGGGCGTCGATGCCACGCAGGCGTAACCGCTCGCCACCGCGCAAAACCACGGTGTCCCCGTCCAATACGGTGTCCACGCGCACCCGCCATGCTTCCGCGGAGGCGTTTACAACCAACAGCAGCACGACAAGCCCGACCAGAAACATCCGCATGGGGCCAAAAAAGAAGGCAACCCCTGGGGTTGCCTTGAAAACGGAAAAACAGGACGGACTAGGATTCATAATAGGAACGCAGTTGCTGGCTACGCACGGGATGACGCAATTTACGCAGGGCCTTGGCCTCGATCTGTCGGATGCGCTCACGGGTGACATTGAAAAGCTTGCCAACTTCTTCCAGAGTGTGATCACTCTTCTCGCCGATACCAAAACGCTTGCGCAGCACCTGCTCCTCGCGCGGGGTCAGGTCGGACAGAACCAGCGCGATCTGCTCGGCCAGCTTGGTGTTGACCACCTCGTCGGCCGGCGCCACGGCCTTCTTGTCCTCGATAAAATCGCCCAGACTCGAATCTTCTTCATCGCCAATGGGTGTTTCCAAAGAAATGGGTTCCTTGGCGATCTTGAGCACTTTTTTGACCTTTTCCAAGGGGTAGTCCATGCGTTCGGCGATTTCCTCCGGAGAAGGATCGCGGCCCAGCTCCTGCACCAGATAACGCGAGGTACGCACGAGCTTGTTGATGGTCTCGATCATGTGCACCGGAATACGGATCGTCCGGGCCTGGTCGGCGATGGCGCGGGTGATGGCCTGACGAATCCACCACGTGGCGTAGGTCGAAAACTTGTAGCCACGTTGATACTCGAATTTATCCACGGCCTTCATCAGACCGATATTGCCTTCCTGGATCAGATCCAAAAACTGCAGACCACGATTGGTGTACTTCTTGGCGATGGACACGACCAGGCGCAAATTAGCGCGGATAAGCTCCTGCTTGGCGTCCAGGGCATCGGTGTTGCCCTTGCGGATGCGCCACAAAATTTCCTCAAGCTGATCGACATCGTGCATGGCGTTTTCCTGGAGCTTGCCCAGGATCTCGATCTTGCCGTTGACCATTTCCTTGAAGGAAAACAACTCCTCGATGGTCATGCCGAGCTTGTCGGCGGCGGCCACGGGGTTGATGCTGCGCTCGTCAAGCTGCCGGAATATACCGAAAATTTCGTCCTGGGACTTCCCCAGGGACAAAATATAGGCGGACAGATCCCGCCTGCAGTTGTGCATCTGCCGCACATAATCGCCCACGGTCTCGATGATGCGATCGATAAGGGTTTTTTCCAGCTTGATGTCGCGCAGACACTGGATCACCTCGGTCTTGTAATCCATGATTTTTTTCTGCACGCCATAAACGCGTTTCTCCAGGGTCGCGCATTCGTCCAGGCGGGTGTAGAGGGTACGCTTCTTGCGATAGATGTTCTTGACATCCTCCAGCAGCTTGATGACCCGCTCGCGCTGGTTCATCTCTTCCTCGGATGGGTCATCCTCCTCGATGGTCTTGACCACGTCCTTGAGCTTCATGCGCCCCTTCTTCAAATCCTCGCCCACGCGCACCAACTCCTCGACGGCCACGGGCACCTCGACCAGGGCGTACATGACTTCCATCTCGCCGGCTTCGATCTTCTTGGCGATATAGACCTCGCCATCGCGATCCAAAAGGCCCACGGCACCCATCTCGCGCAGGTACATGCGCACCGGGTCGTTGCTGCGCATGGAATAATCCGCGCCATCCTCGTCCTCGGCCAGTTCCAGCTTTTCCTCGTCCTTGACTTCCTCGCCATCGTCCTCGGCGATCTCAATACCACGAGTCAGCTTCTCATCCACGATGTCGATGTCGAGCTGGTCGAAAATAACGATGATCTCGTCGATCTGTTCCGGAGTATTGACTTCAGACGGCAGGGCCTTGTTGAGTTCATCGAAGGTCAGGAATCCCTTTTTCTTGCCTTCGGCTATGAGCGCCTGAATTTGCTGCACATCCTTGATATTGCTCATCCCCTACCCCCAAAGTTAATAAAATATCGGCGGCCGCGCCCGACGCGGCCACGAAATCAGCGCTGCGTCCGGTCCTGGATCAAGGCCAGAAGACGCAACTCCTCCTGAAAATTCCCTTCACGTCGAGCCCGACGCAACCCATCGGTCAGGCTGTCCAACTCCCGCCGCTGCTGGGTTTGAAGCAAAAAACTTTGCACCTCGGCCCATTCGTCCCGTCCGAGATCCGCCGCCTCGGACCGCATCCGACACTGCACGTAAAAGCGCTTCTCGCCCTGATCCAAGCGACCCAACACCGTATTTGGATCCGACCCGAAAAGCTTGTCCCAAAAAATTTTTCCCCGGTCCGTGCTCAGGGCCCGGGGAAGGTCCAGTGCCTGTAATTCTTCGTGGTATTCAGGAAAACGCACGGCAAATGCCAAAAGTTCGCGATCACGCTGGGAAGGTTTGCAGGATTCAAGCCGAGCCCCTTTCGCCACGGGCGCCGTGCCCTGGCGCTCGGCCAGGGTGACGCGCAGTTCCGCTTCGGACAACCCAAGTCCCGCCGCCAGCTTCGGCACATAAAAAGAACGCCAATCCAACTTTTTAAGCCGACCGATAAACCCCGTGGCCCACTGCAGGACATCCTTGGGCGCGTGATCGGCGGCCACCTGACGCAAACAATACTCAAGGCCGTCCACGGAATCGGCGACGAGGCCCTCCAGCCGGGCACGACCCTCCCGTTGCAGAATGGAGTCCACATCCTCGCCCTCGGGTAAGCACAGTACCCGGCATTTCAAGCCCTGGGTCAAAATCATTTCGGCGCTACGCAAGGCGGCCTTGCGCCCGGCATTATCGCCATCAAAAACCAGATCAACCCGTCCAACCAAACCGGAGAGGCGGTGGACCTGCTCGGAAGTCAGGGCCGTGCCCAGGACGCCACAGCTGTTCTCGAAACCAAACTGATGCAGACTTAATACGTCCACATAGCCCTCGGTCAACAGGACGCTCTTGGAATGCGACATGGCCCGCCGGGCCTGATACAGGCCATAGAGATGCTCGCCCTTGGTGTAGATGGGCGTTTCACTGGAATTGAGATATTTTGGCCCCTGGTCATCGACCAAGCAGCGACCGCCAAAGGCCACCACCTGACCCGACAAATTCATGATCGGGAATATCAACCGCTCCCGGAAACGGTCGTAAAAACTGCCCTTGGCGGATTTGGAAAGAAGGCCTGCCTTTTCGGCCACTTCGTCCAAATAGCCCTGACCCCGGAAATGATCGCGCAGTTCATTCCATCCAGCCGGGGCCCATCCCAGGGCAAAACGATCCACGACTTCCGGAGCCAGCCCACGCCGGGCGATATAGTCACGCGCCTGGCGACCGGCGTGACTCTCCAAGGAACGACGAAAAAACATCGACGCCAGGGCGTGCAGGTCCAGGCATTGGACTCTGGACGGGCCACCCGTGGCGGGTTGATCACGCCGCCGTCGAACCTCCAGGCCCGCCTCCCGGGCCAGGGCTTCCACGGCTTCCCCGAATTCGAGACCATTGATGGCCCGGTAAAATTCAATAATGTCGCCGGAGGCCTGACATCCAAAACAATAGTAAAAGCCCCCCTCCGGATTGACCGAAAAGGATGGCTTGGTTTCCTGGTGAAATGGACAGGGCGCGACCAACCTAGTGCCCGCGGGACGCAGTTCCACATAGCGACCGACCACGTCCTCGATACGCAGACGAGCCTTGATTTCCGCGATCAGCCCTGGATCGAACTTGCTCATCCAGCTCCGTTTGCAGTGTTTATCCGGCCAAAACCACCTTGGTTATCCCGTCACCACCCTCGTCGGCATTGCCCAGGGAAAAAGCGCTCACGGCGCGGGACCGACGCAAAGACTCATGCACGGCCCGACGCATGGCGCCCGTGCCCATGCCATGCACGATCTCGACCTCGGACCGGCCCGCGAGCAAGGCCTTGTCCAGAAAACGTCCCAATTCCGCCTCGGCCTCGTCCGTGCGCATGCCGCGCACATCAAGACGCATGGACGCGGGAGCGGAATCCCTCCGAACCACGACCTGACAAGACCGAGGCGTGGACCTGGGCTTCGCGTCCGCGAGGCGGACATCGCCAACGCCCACCCACAACGACACCCCGCCCACGGTCAACCGGACCCGGTTCTTTTTTCCGTCCACACTGAGCACCTGGCCTCGTTTGTCCCACGGCAGATAAAGCAGATCCTGACCCGGGGCAATGTCCTGGATGGAAAGCAGGTCTTCCTCGTCCCGCGACGGCGCGCCGAGACTGTCACGCAATTCAGCCATTTCCCGCAAAGCTTCCTTCCGCCCCCGACGCCCTTCCCGCCATTCATCCATGATCCGGCGGGAAGCGTCACGCAATTCGGTCAGCATCCGGGCTCGCTCGGCGTCGAGCGCGGCCAACTTGCGGGCGTATTTCTGCTCCAGGGTCCGGGTTCGAAGCTCAAGCGCGGCCAGTTCATCTTCCTTGGCCGAGGCTAAACGATTCAAGCGGTCAAAGACTTCCTCTGTGTCACCGGAATCCAGATACAGATATTCCTGGGCCCGTCCCAAAATAACCTCGGGCAACCCCTGCTCCCGAGCCACGTCCAAGGCCCGGCTGGCGCCAACCTGGTCGTAACCAAGCCTGAAAAGGGGCTTGCGGCTCTCTGGAGAAAAAATCACCGACGCCGCCCGCACGCCATCCCGGGACAAGCCATAGGCTTTCAACGCCGGGAAATGGGTGGCCACGCCAACCCAGGCCCGACGATCCAGGAGGCTGTCGACCACGGCTTGGGCCAGGGCGGCTCCCTGGCTGGGGTCGGTCCCGACGCCGAATTCATCGAGAATAACCAGGGTGCGCGCGTCAATGCTTGGCCACACTTCACTGAAATGCCGAATCTGAGCCGTGAATGTGGACAGACTTTGCTCGATGGACTGTTCATCGCCCATGGACACCACGAAATTCTTCCAAAAAGGCAAGGAACTGCCCTCGTCGGCCATCACCGGCAGGCAGGAGTGCGCCATGAGCCCAAGCAGGCCCAATGTTTTCAGGCACACGGTCTTGCCGCCGGCATTGCCCCCCGTGATGACCAGCGCCCGCTGACCTTCTTCAAGGACAATGTCCACGGGAACGACGTGATCCTGGCCAAAGACCAACAAAGGATGCCTGGCCTGAAGCAGATGCAGGGGAGCATCCTCGGCGATGTCGATGACGCGCGCGTCCCCCTCCCGGGCAAAACGCTGCTGGGCCAAAAGCACGTCAAACCGCACCAGCTCCTCGAAAGTCCGTGCTAGCTCGACCTGCTCGGACCGGATCAGGCCGGTCAGAAAACGCAAAATCTTCTGCTCCTCGGTCCGTTCCTCCTGCTTGAGCTCCTGCAAGTTATTATTCAGATCAACCAGAAATAACGGCTCGAAATAGCACGTCTCGCCGGTCTGCGAATAATCATGGACAATGCCCTTGAGGCGGCCCTTGAAATTTGCCTTCAACGCCAAGACATACCGATCCGAGGAAATCGTCAGGTAATCGTCCTGCAACATGAACTGCAGGTCCCGGTTTTGGAAAAAATCCTGGACCTTGCGCGCGCACATCTGGTGCACGCGACGAATTTCCTGACGCACCGAGTAGAGTTCCGGCGAGGCCTCGTCCCGGATATTTCCATCCGGTGCCAGGCAACGGCGCAGGCCCGACCAAGTTTTGCCGGGAAGAACAAGCCCCGCGACAAGGCTGGTCAAGGCCGGGTACCGATCTTCCCCCGGCACCCCCAAGGTTTCGAGCAAGGCGGCTGCGGCCTTGAGCATTTCCCACAAGCCAATCAGCCCGTCCTGATCCAGGCACGCCAATGGATTCTTCAAAAACTCGAAAAGCCCGTCGATATCCGGGAACGATCCCAGGCGCACATCCTGGACGGCGCAAAACCGCATGACCTCGCGCACCAGGGCGGAGCGCTCGGCAATGCGGGACAAATCGGTTTCGGGAACGATGGCGAGGCACGCCCGCTGGCCAGCCGCGCTGGCGGCGAACGACGAAAGATGCCGCAGAATTTTTGGAAATTCCAGCAGCTGCAGGGTACGTGGGTCCATATTAGGATGAAAGCTTGGCGCGGACGAGGGCGCTCAGTTCCTTTCCGTCGACACGACCGGCGTGAGCGCCAAGGATGGCATTCATGACCTTGCCCATGTCCTTCATTCCGGAGGCGCCAAGGGTTTGGATAGCCGTGTCGATAGCGGCGACAATCTCGTCGGCAGAGAGCGCTGCCGGCAGATAGGCTTGCAAAATGGAAAGTTCGCGCTCCTCGATTTCAGCCAAATCGACGCGACCCGCGGCGCGAAACTGCTCGATGGATTCTTGACGCTGCTTGGCCTGCTTGGAAATCACATCCAGGATTTCATTATCGGCCAGTTCACGCAGGAGCTCCACCTGCTTGTTCTTGACGGCTGCCTTGAGCATCCTCAAGACAGCCACTTCGTCGGTCTTCTTCGCCTTGAAAGCGGCAACATAGTCCTTTTCAATGCGCTGATTGAGACTCATTACATCACCTGAAGTTTGCGGATCTTTTTCAGCAACCTTTTTTTGGCCGCAGCTTCCTTCTTTTTCTTCTGGATGCTGGGTTTTTCAAAATGCTGACGCTTTTTCAGCTCGGAAAGAATACCCGCCTTCTCGACCTGCTTCTTGAACTTCCGCAGAGAGTAGTCAAAAGTATCGTTGTCACCCATGTATACACCTGGCAAGCGAATCACCTCCCCGTCAGTCAGTCCGCGTCATAATGCGCGGGAAATCGTGCTCTTTATGCAAGTAGCATCGCCTTGGCAAGCATAAAAAACAAAAAAAAGAAGGGGCACCACGGCACCCCTTCGGTATCTATAAAAATGTCAGGCTCTTAAAATTTTTCCTTCACGGTCTCGGCCAAGGAACGCAAAATAACAACGCCCAGCCCGCTTCCGATGATGAACAGCACCGCGTAGAGAACTCCGAAAAAAATGGCGTGATCCGGCTGCCACCAGGGCAAATCCTGCGGCAATGGACTTTGAACAGTTTCCCCGTGCAACATAACTTCCCCCTTGCGTCCTACTTGATTGCGTCTTTCAGGTCTTTGCCGGGACGAAACTTCACGACCTTACAAGCAGGAATGTTCAACTCCTCGCCAGTGCGGGGGTTACGGCCGGTACGGGCCTGGCGCTCTTCCACCATGAAGGTTCCAAATCCGGTCAAGGTCAGCTTGCCCTCGCTGACAAGGGTCTCCTGGACGGAATCGAGAAAATACTTCAGAGCACGTTCGGCATCGGCTTTGCTCAATCCAGCCTTTTCAGCCATCTTGGCCACCAATTCAGCTTTCGTCATCAGTCTTCCTCCTTTACAGTAATTCACCAACGGGCATGGAAGCTTTTCCCAAAAAAACCGCCCCACACCGTCAACCGTTACAATGAGCCTGATTGAAAATCATCGCGAATGATCGCCCGACCACTACTCAAACACCCGGGGCATGTCCAGCCAAGCCGCCATGACGCTCGGTCGCCGGGGCGCGAACACTCAAGGCGCAGGCAAACAGAAATTCCCCTGCAAAGTCAAGCATATTTTCGAAAACATAGGTAGTCCGGGGCTTCACGGCCGTTTGGCCCCGTCCTGGCCCATGGCAAAACGCAATGCCAGGGCCAGCCCCCGCAGCATGTCCGGGGTCAATTCCTCGGGTCTGATCCGCCGATCAACTCCGTGGCCGGCGCACCACGCCTCGACTTCGCCGGACCAAACCTGCTTCAAAATGCCACCCAACTGTTTGCGCCGCTTCTGAAACAGCATCCGCAGCGTCCGAGACAGTGCCCCCGCCTCGGCCCAGGCCGCGTCCGGTCGGGGATAAAAACGCACGACAGCCGAATCAACCCTCGGCCTGGGGCGAAACACATGCGGTGGAACCGTGAAAGCATACTCGGCCCGGACAAAGTTAGCGACCCACGCCGAAAGCGCGCCATAGGTCCGGCTTCCAGCGGTGGCCGTCAGCCGCTCCGCCACCTCCTTTTGCACCATGAAAACCATGGCCTTCCAGCCCCGACAGCGGCTGACCATCTCCCAGATCATGGGCGAGGCGACATTGTAGGGCAGATTGCCAATGACCGAAAGCCCCGGCATGGCCATGGTCTTGTCCCAGCAAAATTCCAACCCATCGGCATGGACCACCGCGACCCCGGGAAATTCCTGGCGCAACCATCCCACCAATTCACGGTCCTTTTCCAACGCCAACACCGTCCCCTCGTGTTCGACAAGAATACGGGTCAGGGCGCCGCGTCCAGGCCCGACCTCCAAAACCGAATCGCCTGGCTCGAGACGCAACGTGGCGACGATGCGCCGGCAGATATTGGGGTCGGCCAAAAAATTCTGTCCCAAGGATCGCTTGGGGGCACGGAAAGCCTGCTCAATCATTGCGAATCCCCGCACGTTGCCGCTCCCTGCGTCGCACCGCCCGCACGTTGTGGTACATGCGGACGGCACGCAGGGTAAAAAAATATGTCGCCATGGCCAAAGGAATGCCCGCTATGGTTCCGCCCAGGGAGGTGATGAGCAGCCATTTTCCCCCACGCTGAAAAAGTTCCGTCAAGCCCGCCTGGGTCAATTCGCTCATGGCCAGGGGGACGACCTCGCCAGGCACGAAAACGCGCCCAAGCATATAAAACAGGGGAAAGACGATCGCCCAGTTAAAGGGATTGGTCCACCATGTCCCCAAAGCGGCCGCCACCTTGCTGGCCCGCAGCAGCAGGGCCAGAAAAACCGCCACGACCATTTGCAGGGACAAAAGGGGCATGCATCCGACAAAAACCCCGAGCGCAAGCCCCAACGCGATGGATTCGGCCGGAGCCTTGATCCGGACGATGCGCAAGTAGCCGTAGCGGAAGGAGCGAAGGATTCGTGTCCAGACTTTTTCCATGAAGTGCGCAAAAAAGGCAGGTCGCCCTGCCAGATAGTTGTATCACCGAGGCTTGTCCTAGGCCCCGGCCCAAGATCTTGTCAAACTCGGTTCCAGGGGCGCATCCAGGGCGGATCGCTCCGCCCCGTCGCCTAGGCCGCCGGAGGCGTGAACACCCGCGTGGACAGATCCCTGTCCAACATGAACAATCCGCCACCATCCGTGCCGACCAAACGCAATTTTTGGACTACTTCGTTGACACTGTCCTCTTCCTCGACCTGCTCGTCCACGAACCAGCGCAAAAAGCTGTTGGTGGCGTGGTCTTTTTCCTCGATGGCCAGGTTGACGAGATCATTGATGCGGCTGGAGATATAGGCCTCGTGGTGCTGGGCCGCTTCCATGGCTTCAAGCGGGCTGGACCACTCAAACCGAGGCTTCTCGATGGCGTCCAGGACCACGCGCCCACCCCGCTCCGAGATGTAGCGAAAGAATTTCATGGCGTGGAAGGTTTCTTCCTGGTTTTGGACAGTCATCCAATTGGCAAATCCAGGCAAATTTTTATCCTGAAAATACGCGACCATGGCCAAATAGAGATAGGCGGAAAACATCTCCGCGTTGACCTGATCGTTCAAAGCCTTTTCCATTTTTGGACCGAGCATGGCAGACCTCGCGAAGTTGTCGGGTTAGAGGGCGTTCTTCACGGCATCGAGCACGGCGCTGTAATCCGGCTCATGAGTCAACTCCGGTACAATCTGGACAGAGACAATCGTTCCCGAGGCATCGACGACAAAAATCGCCCGGGCCAACAAACGCAGCCCTTCGATGAGCACGCCATAGGCCTGTCCAAAAGACGCGGTCTGGTAATCCGACACGGTCTGAACATTGGCCACGCCGGCGTTACCGCACCAGCGCTTCTGGGCGAAAGGCAAATCCATGCTCACGGTCAAAACCTTGACCGCGTCGCCCAAGGCTTGAGCCTCCTGATTGAAACGCCGGGTCTCCATGTCGCACACAGGCGTGTCCAGGGACGGCACGGCCGAAATAACCGTGACCTTGCCCGCGCAGTCGGCCAAGGTCACCGGACCCAGATCATTGTCGACAACGGAAAAATCCGGAGCGGGCATGCCCGCCCGCAGTTCCTGCCCGAGCAGGACCAAGGGATTGCCCATGAAGGTCACCACGTTTTCTCGTCTGATCATATGCGTCACTCCAGGGTTTGAAGCCGGCGATACCCAAAACCGGACTACCGCCTAGGCAAGGTGAACAGGATTCACTCAATTAAGGCCTGGGCTTTGAAGAGCAAGAGGAAAAAAGGACTTTGATCGAAAAAGCCGGTCGTTACCGGCCGGCTTTTCAATGCGTGTTGGGAAGACCCTGCTCCTTGTGCAATGCCCTGCAGACAGGCGTAAAATCCGCCGCGCCCGAGAATAACGATTCCTTGGTCACGTCCTTCAGGGCCGCGCACAGCACTTCGTCCATATTATCCACCAAGACGATCTCCAGCTCCTTGAGAATGGCCTTGGGCACATCCTTCAAGTCGCGTTCGTTTTCCTTGGGCACCAAAACGCGAGAGATAAGACCCCGATGGGCGGCCAACAATTTTTCACGCAAGCCACCAATGGGCAAAATCCGTCCCCGCAACGTGATTTCACCGGTCATGGCCACGTCGTTTCGAACCGGGATATCCAGCAGGGCCGAGGCCAGACATGTGGCCAGGGTGATGCCGGCCGACGGTCCGTCCTTGGGCGTGGCGCCTTCGGGCACATGGATATGGATATCGACTTCCTTGTGAAAATCCCGCTTCAGTCCGAAAAGCTCGGATCGTGAACGGATGTAGCTGACCGCGGCCTTGGCCGACTCCTGCATGACATCGCCCAGTTTTCCGGTGATCTCGATTTTGCCCGTGCCCGGCATGAGCGCCACCTCGACAATGAGCAACTCGCCGCCGGTCTGGGTCCAGGCCAGTCCGGTGGTCACGCCCACCTGCGCCTGCTCCTCGCGCAATCCATAGCGCACCTTGGGCACGCCGAGATACGACCCCAGCATGGTCTTGCTGATGGAGACGTTCTTGTCCATGTCCTTTTCCTCGACCAGATGCCGGGCGACCTTGCGGCAGATCGAGGCCAGCTCGCGTTCCAGATTGCGCACTCCGGACTCACGCGTGTAACGACGGATGATTTCCAGCACCGCGCCCTTGGACAGAGTCAGATTCTCGGGCTTGAGCCCATGCTGCTCGAGCTGCTTGGGCACGAGAAAATCCGTGGCGATGCGCTCTTTCTCGGTTTCCAGATAACCGGGGATGGTGATGATCTCCATGCGGTCCTGAAGAGGCAAGGGGATAGTCTGCAGGGAATTGGCCGTTGTAATGAAAAAAATGGACGACAGATCGTAGTCCATGTCCAGGTAATGGTCATTGAAGGCGCTGTTCTGTTCCGGATCGAGCACTTCAAGCAGGGCGGCCGACGGATCGCCACGAAAATCCATGCTCATCTTGTCCACTTCATCCAGGCAGAAAACCGGATTATTGGACGCAACTCGCTTCAATGACTGGATGATCTTGCCGGGCATGGCGCCGACATACGTCCGGCGATGTCCACGGATTTCAGCCTCGTCACGCACCCCACCCAGGGAGAGGCGAACGAATTCCCGACCCGTGGCCCTGGCTATGGATTTCGCCAGCGAGGTCTTGCCCACGCCCGGAGGGCCCACCAGGCACAAAATCGGCCCGCGCAGCTTTTTCACCAACGCCTGCACGGCCAGATATTCGAGGATGCGTTCCTTGGGTTTCTCCAAACCATAGTGATCGCCGTCCAAAATCTTCTGGGCTTCGACCAAATCGATCTCCACGCCGCGGACCACACTCCAGGGCAACGCCAAAATCCAATCCACGTAATTGCGCAATACCGCGTACTCGGCCGACGACGGCGGCGTCTGGCGCAGCTTCTTGAGCTCGGCCATGGCCTTTTCCCGAGCGTCGTCGGGCATGTCCTTGTCCTTGAGCTTGGCCTCCAACTCTTCCAGGTCGGCCTTGGGATCGAAATCCCGCCCCATTTCCTTATGAATGGCCTTGAGCTGCTCGCCCAGATAGTAGTCTTTCTGGTTCTCCTCCATCTGCTTCTTGACCCGGCCCTTGATCTTCTTTTCCAAGGAAAAGATTTCGATCTCCTCCTGGATCAATTCGTAGACCCGTTCCAGACGCTGGACCGGATTGCGGATCTCCAGCACTTCCTGCTTGCGGTCAAAACTGGCCTTGAGATGCGGCGCGACGGAATCGGCCAAGCGGCCCGGCTGCTGCACGCTGTTGATGGCCAGAATGGTTTCCTTGGCCAACTTGCGGTTGACCTGGGCATATTCATCGATGGCCTCGTGCGTGGCGCGGACAATGGCCTCGCTTTCCAAGACCGACCCGCCGGCATCGGGCACGGGCGTGGCCAGCACCATTTGGATCTCGTCCAAGGACATGAGCCCCTTGTCCCGATCCCAGGCCGCCCGGCTCAGTCCTTCGAACAAAACCTTGATGGTTCCATCCGGCAGACGGAGCATCTGCAGCACCTTGCTGATGGTCCCGATCTCGTAGAGGCCGTCCTCGGTGGGCCGCTCCTGGGCGGGGTCCCGTTGCGCGACCAGAAATATCTTCTTGTCGTACTTGTCCAGGGCCATCTCGATGGCCTTGATGGAGCTTTCCCGTCCCACGAAAAGCGGGACAATGGATTTCGGGAACATGACAACTTCCCGCAGGGACATGACTGGCAGGATCATGGCGTCCGGGGAGGATTTCTCGAAAACAATGGCGTCGGACATAGTCTCTCTCGCTGGTTGCGGTCCAATGACCTCAGGCGCTCTTGGCCTCGGGTTTGAAAAGCAGGAGCGGCTCCTTGCCTTCCTCCACCACGGCGCGGTTGATGACGCATTCGCTGACATTCTTCATGGACGGGAGGGTGTACATGATGTCGAGCATGATGGACTCCATGACGGAACGCAGACCCCGCGCCCCGGTTTCGAGCTTGATGGCCCTGCCGGCCACGGCCTTGAGCGAATTGGCCGTGAACTTGAGTTCCACGTCCTCCAGCTCGAACATTTTCTGGTACTGCTTGATGAGGGCATTTCGTGGTTCTTGAAGAATGCGCACCAGATCCGCCTCGGTCAATTCCGTCAAGGACGTGATCACGGAAATACGGCCCGTGAACTCCGGAATAAGCCCATAGCGGATCAAATCCATGGGGTGGACCTGCTTGAGCAGACTGTCCGTCTTGTCGTCGTCCTTGCTCCGGACCTTGGCTCCAAAGCCCATGCTCGATCCCCGCACCCGTTGCTTGACCATGTCCTCCAGACCGATGAAGGCACCGCCGACGATGAACAGGATGTTGGACGTGTCCAGACGGATGAACTCCTGCTGCGGATGCTTGCGTCCACCCTTGGGCGGGATGTTGGCCACCGTGCCCTCAATGATCTTGAGCAGGGCCTGCTGCACCCCTTCTCCGGAAACGTCGCGAGTGATGGACGGGCTATCGGACTTACGGGAAATTTTGTCGATCTCGTCCACATAAATGATGCCCTTGGCGGCTGCCTCCAGATCGTAGTCCGCGTTCTGGACCAACTGCACCAAAATATTCTCGACATCCTCCCCGACATAACCGGCCTCGGTCAGGGTGGTGGCGTCGGCGATGGCGAAGGGAACTTTCAGAATACGGGCCAAGGTCTGGGCCAAAAGCGTCTTGCCCGAGCCGGTCGGCCCAATGAGCAGGATATTGCTCTTGTCCAGCTCGACATCGTCCTTGCTCCGGGCATGGTACTTGATCCGCTTGTAATGGTTGTACACCGCCACGGACAAAATTTTCTTGGCATCATCCTGTCCGATCACATAGTCATCCAAGGCGGCCTTGATTTCCTGCGGTAGCGGGATGTCCGAGGAATCCAAATCCTCCTTGCGGTTGTCATTCTTCAGAATGTCGTCGCACAGGGCGATGCATTCGTTGCAAATATAGACTTCAGGCCCGGCGATGAGCCGTTGCACCTCGTCCTGGGTCTTCCCGCAAAAGGAACAACACAAATCCTTCCCCGTCCTTTTCTTTCTGTCCGCCATAAATAACCTCGTACTTTAATACCGAATTATTCCAACTCTTTACGCGAAGCAAGAACCTGATCGATCAATCCGTAGGCGCTGGCTTCCTCGCCACTCATGAAATAATCCCGTTCCGTATCTTGTTCCACCTTTTCAAGCGACTGCCCGGTGTGCCGCGACAAAATTCCATTCAGTTCGCCACGCAACCGGATAATTTCCTTGGCCTGGATGGCGATGTCCGTGGCCTGACCCTGGAATCCGCCCATGGGCTGATGGATCATGATCCGGGAATGCGGCAGGCTGTATCGCATTCCCTTGGCCCCGGCGGCCAGCAGTACCGCGGCCATGCTCGCGGCCTGACCGATGCAAAGGGTGGCCACGGGAGCCGAAATATACTGCATGGTATCATAAATGGCCATGCCCGCCGTCACGGAGCCGCCCGGAGAATTGATATACATGTTGATCTGTTTTTCCGGACTCTCGGACTCCAAAAACAAAAGTTGGGCGCAAATGGAATTGGCGACATGATCGTCGATGGGCGTGCCCAACAACACGATGCGATCCTTGAGCAGACGGGAATAAATATCGTACATCCGCTCGCCGCGGCCGGTATTCTCGATGACAAATACAGAATTGCTGACCATGAAAGCTCCTGCTTGAAGGCATAATACGCTTGACCAAAGATTGGAAAAATAACGATCCGGCCCCCTGTGTCAAGGCCGCCTCGAAAAAGTCGAGGTCCAACGCGGAGAGTAGCAAATAGCGCGCCGGACCAAAAGGAGAGGAGGAAGAGAGGGTCCGGGACAGGCCCGGACCCGGATGGATGCTTATGCGTTGTCTCCGCTGGAGGCGGCCGGCACCGTGGTGACCTGGGCGCTGGAATAAACCAGCTCCATGGCCTTGTCCGCCAGGACACGATCCTTGAGCGGGATCATCAGATTGTGCTGCTCGTAGTAATCCTTGATGGAATGGAAATCCTGTCCCGTGGACGCGGCCATCTGCTGCAAAACCAAATCCACTTCCTGCGGAGTGACCGTCATGTTTTCGGCGTTGGCGATGGCCAGCAACACCAAGGTCGACTTGACGATGTCCTCGGCCGCGGGGCGCTGTTCATCGCGCATCTCCTGGGGGGTCTTGCCCAAGGACTCCAAGCTCTTACCCTGACGTTCCAACCGGGACTGCAAATCCACGATCTGCTTGTCGATCTGTTCCTCGACAATGGACGCGGGCAGCTCGAAATCGACCCCGGCCTTGATCTGGTCCAGCAACTTCTTCTGGGCATCGCCCTTGACCAGCTGCTTGCGCGAGGAGGTGTAGGACTTCTCAATGGCGTCCCGCAGTTCCTGAACATTTTTGTAATTTCCGGCCAATTCAGCAAAGTCATCATTGATTTCAGGCAAATGGCGAACCTTGATGGCGTGCAGGGTGACCCGCATCATGACGGTCTGGCCGGCCAGCTTGTCGTTGATGAAGTCCGCCGGGAAGGTCAACTCGCGATCGCGCGTCTCACCCGGGGTCATGCCGACGACGATGTTCTCGAAGTCAACCAGGGAATTGCCCTCGCCCAGGGGGAGCTCGAACTTGTTGGCGCCAACGCCTTCCATGGCCTGATCATCCTGGAAGGCCTGGAAATCGATCACCGCGATATCGCCGCTGGCCACGGGGCGCTCTTCCTTGATGATGACCGTCTTGGCCATGTTCTGGCGAATGCGCTCGATGACGTCGTCGATCTTGGCGGATTCGACCGCCACGTCCTCTTCCTCGACAGCCAGACCCTTGTATTCGGGGAGATCGAACTTGGGCGCGACCTCGAAGGCGAAGGAATAGGAAAACGCTTCGTCACGAACCATTTCCCGGGCATCCACATCAATGCGGGACAACGGAGACAAACCCAGCTCGCCCATGATCTCGTTGATGTGATAGTTGATCAGGTCGGTGGTCGCTTCTCCGTAAATCTGCTTCCGAAACTTGGATTCCACCACTGAGGAAGGAACCTTGCCCTTGCGGAAACCCTTGATATCCGCGCCCTTGCGGTACAAGGCAACCGTGGCGGCCAGGGCGGCATGCACTTCCTCCACACCCACATCCACCGTCACCTTGCGCTTGACCGGGGACAGTTCTTCGACTTTGTACTCCATGACTCCACTCCTTTAAAATGGGTGCCCCGCCAGGGGGACCCGAATGATCGACTGTGCGCGCAAAAAACCGGCCACGCGGCGACTCGCGAAACCGTACTTTCCGGCATGCGCGCCCTGGCCATATCGCGACCTGCCCGCGCGCTCCTGGCCGTGTCTGGCCACCGCTGGGATTTGGTTGATTTTGGTGCGGGCGATAGGATTCGAACCTACAAGCTTTTGGCGTCAGCTCCTAAGGCTGATGCGTTTACCGTTCCGCCACGCCCGCCCAAACCTGGAGGCCCTAGACGATTGTTTTCCCCTTGTCAAAGGGCGCTTCCGTTTGGCTTTGGAAAGTCCTGGCCTGCCCCGAGCCCGGCTCCCGATGCCGACAAGGGATCATTCGGTCGGGAATGCCCCCGACCCAAACGACCTGGGCGGGGACGGCATCAAAAAACCAGCGCACAAACTATTTTCCCGGCAGCTTCAAATGTTCCATGACCTTTTGCAACGCCTGGCGTGACTTTTCCGTTTCCAAATTCGGAATTTCGTCCCGCTCCACGTACGCAATGGCCGCACACGGGCACATTTCCACACAGGCCGGCCCCATGCCAATTTGACGGCGCTGGGCGCACATATCGCATTTGGCGACCATGACTCCGCGATCTGTCTCGAACATGGCCCCGTACGGACAGGCCAGAATGCAATTCTTGGTCTGACACCCTCGGCAAAGCATGGGTTGCAGCACGATGGCTCCATCCTGGTCGCGCGTGATGGCGCCACGGGGACAGGCGTTGGCGCACTTGGGATTGTCGCAATGATGGCAATACAGCGGCACCATGACGCCATCCACGGTGCGAGTCATGTGGATGCGCGATGTATCGTTGGTAAAACGGCAGACATATTCGCAAGTCTCGCAGCCAATGCACAGGCTATAGTCGATATGCAGGGTTTTCCGACCGCTCATGCCTGCCTCCGAAATCCGGCCTCGTTGGCCACCAAATCGTTATAGTCATACGCCTCGAGACGATCCTGGGCCTTGAGATCGAGCCAGTTGGCCAGGGACCGGGCCGCGCGCAGACCGCTGTACACCGCCTTGCCGATCTTGCTCGGACCGCTCAGGGCATCGCCAGCCACGAACACATTTTCGATGGCGGTCATGTGCAGCCAGCGCACCTCGCCCTTGCGCACGTTCTCAAGGCCCAATTCCTTGGCGAACGGCGGCGTGGCCGTCTCGCCGATGGCGGCCACCACCAGATCCACGGGCAGGACAACAGTTTCCGGGCCATCGGGGCCGGGACGGGACACTTCCAGGCCCTCGACCCTGGTCCCGCCCACGACACGCAGGGGCGTGCTCCGCTCCAGCCAGTCCACGCCCATGTCTCGCAACTGATCGATTTCAAAAGCCCCGCACGGCGCTTCCCGGCAGGTCCGGCGGTACACATGGTGGACCTTGGCCGCGCCCAAATGGATGGCGTTGTGCGCCACGTCCACGGCCGAATGGCCGGCGCCGATGACGGCCACGGCCTTGCCGGCCACGTCCGGCAGCTTCACGTTGGGGGCGCAGTATTTCACGGCCCGAATGGGAAACAAAAACTCCAGCCCGGAAAACACGCCGGCCAGATTCTCGCCCGGAATGCCTAGCTTGCGCGAGCGCCAGGAGCCCGTGCAGATCATGATGGCATCATGCTTTTTGACCATGTCGCCAAAACCCAGAATCTCGCGGCAAAAATGGTCCCCTTCCTCGTCATGCAGCGGCCCGCTACAGCAGATCTTGGTGTGGGTATGAAAGATGACCCCGGCCTTGCGCTCCAGGGCGCGCACGCCCAGGTCGATGCGTTCCTTGGGAATGCGGTAGCCGGGAATGCCGAACAGCATCAAGCCACCCGGCTTGGGCAATTTATCGTAAACCTCGACCTGATAGCCCAGACAGGACAAATAGCCCGTGGCGGCCAGGCCGGAGGGGCCGGCGCCGATGATGCCGACATTGCGGCCATTGGGCGGGGCGGGCTCGGAACACAAAAAATTGAAATTGATCGGGTTCATGCGCGTCTCCTACGAAAAAACAGGTCTCCATGACCTGGACGGACCATATCCATTTGTCAAGGCGACCC